>NZ_NJBR02000075.1:0-583 GCF_002204235.2 Wolbachia endosymbiont of Wuchereria bancrofti | reverse complement strand
ACATGGTGCAAAAAACTAAACAATAGTACACCAAATACAAGATCCTCTTGTCATTTTAATCTGCACAGATTGGGAAGTTACATAAAATAGCTTTACTATTATAATAAGTGAGCTGGTAAAGTTTGTCAAGTAGTTTTTTAGTTCTGTTTTCCCTGTTTTTAAATTACGATGTTTATAAAATTGTAGGCTAAGGCCATAATTCTAAAAATCTTTATTTAACTTACCTGATCAGCTATTGGTTTATCGAATTTAGCCAGCTGCATATAGTTGTTGGCAATTAAAAGCAGGTTTTCAGCTCGAAATTATGCCTAAAAAAATAACTTGATCGTGTACGCTAAATTTATTATTAACTTTATTAGGGGGAAGTTATTATGCCAGGTAATGGAAATAAATTAAGCATATGGAAAGGGAAAAACACTGTACATATAATGAAAACAGGTATCGAATACACGATTGCACTTGCATCTTTAGCAGTAGCAATAACAACAGTATTAATTACCACTAATGTAATTGCTGTACCGAGCCTTTGTGCTTGTTAGCATAATTGTCAATCCTGTTGGAATTGTAGTCCTATTTGTCATTG
>NZ_NJBR02000074.1:0-882 GCF_002204235.2 Wolbachia endosymbiont of Wuchereria bancrofti | reverse complement strand
CCTAAGTGGCTTTTTTATTAACTCGAAAAGAAAAGTACAGCAAATTTTAAGCAGTATATTTAACCTCAATATAAGTCTTAGTTTAGTATCAAAGACTGAGCACAGAGTATCAAAAAGATGCGCATCTGAATATGAGGAAATGAAGGAAGAATTGAAAGAAACCTGCGTATAGATGAAACATGGCACAGAAATCAAGGGGGAAAGAGGCTGGGTTGGGTAATACAAAACAAACAAAGCGCTGACACTTCTAAAGATAACCGAGTCTCGTGGCAAGAAGGTGTTGAAAAGTTTACTGCCAAAATACAATGGCATAGTTGTAAGCAACAATACGCTGCGTACAATTATTTTAGTCTTGAAAATAGACAGATATGTTGGACACATTTGGCAAGAGATTTTGAAAGATTTGCCTATAGTAAAAATATTGAAGTGAGCAAAATTGGCCAGATGCTCAAGTTACTCAGCAACAGAGTATTTGTGGTACAAAAGGCAAAAAAATAAAATTTAGTAGATGATTTAAGATTTTATCAACTAATGTGAAAAATTTGAAAAAGGGTAGAACATCTTTTGTGTAAAATGACTGGGGTTATAAATGGTACTCAAGCTTTGAGGATGGCTGCCAAGATGTTAAGATCTGAGGATATGATATGGAAGTTTTTACGAAAACCTGAAGTGATAGATACAACTAACAACTTTGCAGAACGGCAAATGAGGCGCTATGTAATCTATTGTAAGAACAGCTTTTTCACTTGGTCAGAACGTGGAGAAAGATTCATAAAAGAATGTTGTCGATATTTTAACTTCATGTCTAAATGGCCAAAATTCCTTTCAAAAGGAACAGAATCTAGTAACTGTTACTGCTTAATTCTTTATTCATTTCCACAA
>NZ_NJBR02000073.1:0-34669 GCF_002204235.2 Wolbachia endosymbiont of Wuchereria bancrofti | reverse complement strand
CATCATCCTCAGTTTTCCGAAAATTGCACAAATAAATGCTAGGATCTGAAGAGTTATCACTAAGCTTACCATCATCTATTATAAAACTCTGTGATAAAATTGGCAATGAAAAGGATTTAAATAGTGATGAAGGTGGTAGTGAACTTTATTTATTATCTTTACTTTCAAGTTGACCAATTACTATCCCACATATTTGCTGTAGTTACCACAGGCCCTTCAGTTGTATGTACGTTGTCAATATTTGAAGAAACACTAGATGATGGCACTGAATTTCCCGGCTATATATTTTGTATACTGCTGTTACTTTCGAGTGTGGAACCCTCCTTAACTATATCCTCAGAAGAAACTCCAACACAGTCACTATTGCTATTTTCAGTATCACTTTTAGGTAATTTGAAGAAACTTGAAGAACTACCGCTGCTCCCAGCATCATTCGCAGAACGCTTTCATGAAAGTCGTGGTGAACCCTGCCGATCGGTTTTACTTCTAAGTTCTAACTTATCATCTATTTGCAATATCACCTATTCAGTAAGCTTACCAGTAGATGTTTTTTTCTTTTGACTACTTGTAGTAGCACCAACATCTTCATCACCCACTGATGATGCAGCAACATTATCACTAATGTTCTTAAGCTTTTCTTCAAGAAATTCTCTAATCTTATAAGCTCCTTTTAGATTTCTTATCTTTCTTATCAACCTCTACCTGACGCAGCTTCTTCTAAAGCTTTACTTAAAACAAGTTGTATTATATTATCGCCCCTTGTTCCACTAAACGCTTCACTTTTTCGAAATTGGTATCCCAGATAGCATCAGACAGTCTTTCTTTTACGCTTTTCGTATTTTTATCATCAATATGCATTTTGCTCCCTTCATGGTTATTGCCTATAGGCTTCTCTTTTGAAGCCCTTTATTGTTCGTAATATTTTTCCATTGTTCACAATATTTTTTCTGGCTGGTAGCCGTCAGCACTTTTGGACTCTTGACTTTGCAATTGTTCATCATCCGCCTCATCCACTGCTTGGTTTGGGGTTGCAGGTTTATTTACTAAGTCACTATCAAGTTGCATACTACTAAATCTACCCTCATGAAAGCCTAATATTTTAGTACGAACTTGTTTATCACTTTCCAATCCACCTGGATATTCACTTATATGACTTTTACGTTTCACACAGTATTTTGCATATCCTATAATTTCTTTAGTTATAACAGTATCTTTACTCACAAAAAATCTTACTATTTCAAAATTAGTTGTTGCAATAGCTTCTTTAAGTTCCTTCTCACAATAGCTCCCCTTTCAAGAAGTAACTTTAACTACTTCCGATGTCTGATCGTTCTTGTATGCTCTATTTCTTTGGATAGCCCAGGATAAGTGAGTATTATAACCGTTCTGGATTTCAATATTAGTACTAATATCATGATTGAACAGAAGTATTAGGAAGTTCAAATCACTATCTGTAATAGCTCTGCTTAAAGGCGTCTAATTATCGCTATTCTTAGTATTAATATCAACACCTTTTACAAGAAGCTTTTTAGCTGTGTCATAATTTCTATTTTCAATAGCATAATACAAAGGTGTTTTATTATTTAAAGCTTTAAGGATTTTGTGATTTCTGACTCATGAGTAGGCAGTGTATCACTTTCACGACTTGATTTTGGCCTTGTTCTTACCAAATCTAAAGCTGTCTTACCATTTTGATTTTTAATATTCCAATCAGCTCCCTGTTTCACAAGCAGTTTCACTATTTCAAACTTACCATGGTAGGCAGCCTAACGTAAAGCTGTTTTACCATATTCTCCATCTTTAATATTAACCTCAGCACCATTCTTAATAAGCAAGCTTACTAAATTATCGCGTGTTACAGCATAATGCAAAGGTGTATTTTCTAAATTGCCTATACTATTAATATAAACAACTTCATGATTAATAATAATCTCTGTTACATTAAACTTACCACAGTGAATCGCAAAATGTAAAGGGATCGAGCTATAGCTTGGGTAAATATAATCAAAGTTTAATATTTTGAAGTAATTCCAGTACTTTAATCACACATTCCATATTTTTAATAGACGTAGAATATCAATATATACTTGCCCACTAACACCAATAAGTAGACTACCTAAACCTTCATCTTTGCATGAATAATATATCCTTATTTGCATTTGCATACTTTTCTACAAGTGTATCATCAGCTGCAATTGCTAACAGTACAAGTTTTTTCACTGAATAATAACTTCTACCATTTCCCTTGTTAAAAATTTCGCTTACCAGCATTTCATGCACAGGTCTATGATGATCTGTTCGTACTGTTAAATTAAGTTGTTCAGAGCAAAAATTCCTCAAATTATCACGATCAAAATCAGTGATAGTTCTATCATCTTCCTTACCTTCTCTTATACTATTTATAACTTTATCTAAATCCATGTAATTATTATGACTTTTTGCTTTATTTATGATATCTACTAACTCATCAAAGGTAAAACTTTCAGCTATGATAGAAAACTCCTCAATATCATGTCTTAGTTCTACATTACTTTGGTCTTGGAGAGCCATACCCACTCCGTTGCCATCCCTATAGGAACTTCTACAATACCTGCTAATGTGCCTACAACATTGTTAACAATACCCTGGACCAGCAACTGCTCTGTCTGCTGTACCACCATACTCTGTGCTATCAAGTATTTGTACTGGAGCACCATCATCTTCATTGATAATAGATGAACCATCGACATTAAAATCTTCCAGATTCATAACAAATGACTTAAGGCCATCAGCAATTTTGTCTACAAGACATTCAACAACTTCATTATCAGTATCTTTAAAATGTTCATTGATATCACCTAGTAAACTTTTGCCATTGGCTTTGCAATTCTTTAATTGCTCAGGAATAGTAAGTGTTACTTTACCGTTTTTATACTCTACTTTACCATTTAAAAATTTAAGTGTGAATTCTAGCTTACTGCTAGATTTGTATTGTTCCAATTGTTCTGGATCTAAATTTTCTACAACTATAACATCACTATATTCAACACTTATAGAATCTGCACTATTACAACAAAGACTTATTGTTTTTTTAGGAATTGTCATTATTAAATTATATTGAGCAAGTATAAGCTAAATTTATTCATATATTGTAAATTCATATACTGCTTGATCGTAATTGATAACTAATTTTTCCAGTATACGGTTATTTGGAACTTCTGCTTTAGCATATTCAAACATTCCTGCAAAAACTCTCTTAGCAAACAGACAGTAATCTTCGCTTCCATTTGGAATTAAGTAATTGTTCTCACCGTATAATTTGAGAATATACTCTTTATCTACTATTTTCCCATTAATCACAAAATTCATTCTGTTCAAGTCAAGTTGTGCTTGCTTGTCAGAACTTGCATTTTTATTATCCTTATTCACCTTTACTCTACTGAGCAAAGATTGTGTTAGTTGAAATTCTAACATAATTGCTGTGCTAGAACCTTGATCAGGTTGATCTTTGTAATGGTAATGTTCTTCAATTTCAGCTGCTACTTGATTTATACCTACTTTTTCCCAGCTTGAATCCAGAGAATCTGTTTGATTAGTCGTATTTACCACTCACTATAAATTAGCCTAATTTAGTATAGCACTAAATTATAACTTTGCCAAGCAAGTTATTTAACTTCCTAGCAAACAGGCTTGCGTCTTCCATCTCTTCGCCCTCCACTATGCAAGCTTGATAAAACAATAGGTGGACCATATCTTCCAATGTCGGGTTTTCACCGTTCTCAGCGTAAGATTTTATTATACTTTTTATCACAGAATGTTTAGTGTTGACCTCAAGCACCTTTGGTGTACGGTAATTTAGCTGATTTTGTTCGCGTAAAAAACGCTCCATTCTAAGATCCATAGCACCCTCATCAACTGCTAGACATACAGGACTATCAGTCAATTTTTTAGAAATTTTTACGCTTTTCACCGCATTACCGAGAACTTTGGTGAAATACTGCAATATAGAATCCGTATTTCCCTCAGCCCTTTTTTCATCTGATTTATTCTCTTCATCCTTTTCCTCCGGAGAGAACTTTTCCAGATCAACATCCGCACGAGTCACAGACTTAAATTTTTGATCTTTATATTCATGAATCACACTAGTCCAGAAATCATCTACTGGATCAACAAACAGAAGAACCTCCAATCCTTTACTGATAAATCCTTCAAGTTGTGGACTATTTTTTACTGAATCAAGGCTATTTCCAGTTAGATAATAGATATGCTCCTGCTCAGGCTTCATTCTGCTTATATAGTCGTCAATGCTGACTAATTTTTTATCACCAGTGCTATGGAACCTGCAAATTGAGAGCAGCGCTTCTCTTTCGTCAGTTGGCATAGCTTCACAGAGACCCTCTTTTAATACCGCACCAAAATTGGTCCAGAATTTCGTGTATTCCTCTAAATTCTCTTTTGCCTTCTTACCGAGCTCTGATATAACACGCTTAGTGAGGGATTTTCTGATTTGCTCAACAACACGATTATTCTGCAGTGTTTCTCTGCTGATATTAAGGGGCAAATCTGGTGAATCGACAACACCTTTCAAGAAACGTAAGTATTGTGGTATGATTTGTACATTATCTTCAGTAATAAACACCTTATTTACATATAATTTTACAGAGCAACGTCTATCTGGGTGAAACAAATCGAAGGGTTTAATAGAGGGAACATAAAGCAAATTTGTATATTCTATCGCCCCTTCATTTTTATTATGCAATATCATCCAAGGCTCTCCGCCAACATGTGCAACACCACGGAAAAAATCATTATGCTCCTCTTGAGTAACGTCATTTTTTAGCTTAGTCCAAATTGCAGCCTTGCTGTTTAATTTTTCACTTTTTCCTTCTTCGTCTATAAATTCAACAGGAAAATTTATGTGATCAGAATAGGTAGTAACAATGTTTTCAATGCGAAATTTGTCTAAAAACTCATTCTCCTCAGGACGCATAACCAAGGTAATTTTCGTTCCACAAGGGATTTGATTATCCAACTTACTGATCGAATATTCTCCACCTCCTGTAGATCTCCAGACCCAAGATTCCTCTTCCCCTGCCTTTCGAGATTCAACTATCACCTCTGAGGCAACCATGAAGCTTGAGTAAAACCCGACACCAAATTTTCCGATCAGTTCTACAGCTTGGCTTGAATCTTTACTATTCTTAATTGCACCCAAGAACTTTTGCGTACCAGAGCTTGCAATTGTACCGAGATTACCTATTAAATCCTGTCTGCTCATCCCTATTCCATTGTCGGTTATATACAGCTCATTCTCATCTTTGTTAGAGCTAATAGTGATTTTTAACTCACCACTTGAATCTAGCAAATTAGGGTTTAGTTGAGATTCATAGCGCAATTTATCGCATGCATCTGATGCATTTGATACCAACTCACGCAGAAAAATATCTTTATTAGTATAAAGTGAATGAATTACTATATTCAGTACTTTTCCTACTTCAGCATCAAATTTTAAATTTTCAGTTCCTTTTACGTTATGCATTTTGAGCTCCATTATTTGCCTACTACCCTAGTGATTTAAGTATTGAACTATGACCTTTCAAGGTCACACACACCAAAATTAATGCAGCTATAATATTATGATACCCAATCTATAGAATTTCCTTGCATAACAAACTTTTGGCAGCACATTGGAAAAAAACTACTTTACAAACCTAGCTAGCCCCCTTATCACGATACTGAAGGTATTAAGTTACCTTCAATCTGTGCAGATTAAAATGACAAAGTATTATATAATTAGCATCTTATGTTTAATTTTTTGCACTATATGTACTTTATGTCTTCACAACATTTCTAGGTTTTTACCTATATAAGTTGAAACTCGCTTATACTTACAAAGTGTTTAGGACAGTATAATATGCTAATTTGCAGGATTAGAGAATAAATACTATCTACCACGGTATATCTTTTGCCTTTTTTTTTGCCTAGTAAATTTCTAAAACATTTATGACTAAAGGTTAGTTGCAATAAAAAACAACTGAGTCGCGATTATTAAGTATTTAAAACATAAAAAAACGCTAATGTTTTTAAATAGATATTAACTAGGGCTTCTTTTGTCTTTATTCTTACTTGGTGGATTTCTTAAATATTTGTAGCTGAAGATTTACCGACAACCGCTGCTTGTTAGCAGAATCTAGAGATACCGCAAATGAATCGCGGTATGACGAACTGTACCAGCTTCACGTGCTGGAATGACACCTTTGTTATGTGAGTTATCTCACAAAATAAATGTTTGTACAGCTGTGGTTGTGACGTGTAAGTATAAAGCATATTAACTTACCTGCATACTGCGATTTCGCACGTTATTTTAATACATAGGTCCAAATTAAAATAATTATGCAAAACCCTGTTTTATGCTTCAAGATGAATAACTTGAATGAAATATAATTTATCTAATCATTTCATTTAAAGGATTACCTAGTAGAACATAGGGCAAATTACCTATACATGTTTCTAATATCTCCTTTCTTGTATCACTATCCAGCTTGTTGTTAAACCTTTGACACTTTTCCTCAAGAGCTAAGCATGTGGCTATAATATGCCTCACTATTTCAGGCGATAATTCCGGTAATTCATTACTAATCTTTTCTTGCTCTTCTTTAGAGAAATTACCAAGATTTTCCCTAGCCATTTCAGAAGATCCCAGAGTAATTGCCTCTTTTATCATTTTACTGACCTCCTGTCGATCTAGCGTGATAACTACTAATGGACGTAAACCAGACAAAGACTTAAACAGTTTATTGTATGTTCCACCGGCACAACCTTGACCTTGATCACCATAAGTTGTTGCTGCATCTATCAAACCTCTTAATAAACATATTCTTCCTATCTTTTACATTTTCATCACTTAAAGGAACTCCTTGTTCTGCTATTCTTGTGTCTCTATCGTTGTAGGCTTTTCAACACAAAATAGCTGCTTGCTTTAGCGTTAACTTACCATAATTGTCTTGAAATTTATCTTCTATTCTATTGATAAATCCCAAGCATTTTAGTGCATGAGACTTTTCTTCTGCTTTAAATTCATTTGACTGTTTAATGTATCCTTCAATATTAGTTGTATTTTCTTTATTTAACTGCGTATAGAATTCATCCTTGCTTAGATTTTCTCTATACTTCTCTATTAGTTTATTAACACTTAAATTTACACTAGCAACTGCACTCGGATCACGGGTAGTTTGTGCAATAAAAGGAAGGGTATCAACTAACCTGTACATGATAAGCTGCCTTTCTTCTTCTGGAGCTTCTTGCATTAAGTCGTTAAATTGCCATATTTCTTTAACGAGAGTCCAGTTTAGCAACCACAAGAACAATGCAGGCAATACCAAAAACACATAGAAAGGAATAATGCATATGATTAAAACAGTTCTTAATATTACCCTAATGACATTTTTTGACCAAGTTGGTAATTTTGCTTCATTTTCTTCCGGTTTTAAAAAATAATTTGCCAACCTTAAATACAAAAAGAACCATATAAGAAGAAAAATTAGAGGAATTATACTTACTAGTAAAATTATATCGATAGATTTTTTGATTTCACCAGTATTGTTATAAGCGTTTCATATTCTTCCATTATGGTATTTGCTCTATTTATCCTATTTTGCTGTTGACCATTATTTTTGCCTATTAACATATTACACATCTATTTTAATATTAGTATATCGTACTATAAAAGCATGGCAATAAGAAATCTATAAATCACTATGGCTTTCTGCGATTTACTGATTATTTTATAAAAAACCTTATACTTTTTGCCTTGGAGATACTACTTTTTGACTCTCTACTTCACTGAGAATGTTATCTGTTTTTTTTGCAGCAACTTTTTGAATGCCTTTTATAACAGAATGTACTACTAGTGCCAAACTGAGGGTTATAATAGCTAGCTTAATTACTGTGCTTCTATTTCTAAACTTGTCTTTGCTCTATTCTCTTTTAGAAATTGAGCCATATTTTGACCGTTTTTCTGTATTGTAAGACCTAAAAGAGTAAGCCCTTTTTCATTTTTTATGTTAACGTTCACCCTCTAGCTTAAAAGAAGCTCCGTTTTTTCTACATTACCTTTTTTCAATGCACGAAGTAAGCGGCTCTCGCCTTCTACCCTATTCTCAATGTCTGCTCCATATGATTTCAATACTTCAATAGCTTTCTCGTTCCCACTATTGAGTGCAATGTTCAAAGCATCTATTCCAACTTTATCTTTATAGTTGATAAAATTCTCTAGTTGATCCCTACCAAAACTTTCTATAATGTCGTTCGATGATAAGCCTTATTACTTTCCCAGGACAATTATTAGCAGCAAGAAAAAGTGCTGTATTGTGGTTATTATCTTTCTTTACCACATCTGCTTTGAGTTCATTTATCAGATACTCGATAACTTCTATTCTGCTGTCATTTTCTACTTCAGTATATTGCCTAACAGCTAAAGATAGAGTTGTGCACCCATTATTATCTACATCCTTCCTTATCAATTAAGGCTTGTATTATGCCTATATTCCCGTATAAAACAGCAAGGTGAAGAGGGGTATATCCTTCAGCACTTTCTCTCTCACTAATTATTGCACCATTGTTACTTAGCAATTCTATAAACTCCGGCGTATTTACAAAGATTGCAAGGTGCATTGGTATTAAATCATCTTTACCATGATTTTTAGTTTTTGCATTAACGTTTGCTCCATTTTTTATCAGCAATTTCACTATCTCTAGCTGTTTACGTCCGATTCTAATATGAAGTAGCGTACAATTACGTTCATCCTTACTATTAACGTTTACACTGTACTTTACCAGTAGTTTTGCAACTTCGACATTGCCCTTCCAAATTGCAACATATAAAGGGGTATGCCCATCTTGATTATGGGCATTAAGGTTTACTTCTAAATTAGTTAATTTCTTAATTAATTCTCCAGTTACCTATAATTGTATAGCTTTACCTAGTTTAGCCATTCCTCCTCTTTTCCTACAATATCAGAAAGTAAACCTGACATATAGTTAGAATCTCCAAGTTACTCTGAACTTAGCTTTATTTCTTTGTATTCCTATTTTAAGAAAATACTCTTCTGTTTCTTTTATAACACAAAATTGTGAACATGTCAATTCTTATATTATTAAGAATTACTATTAAGTTTTTATTAGTTAATATTAATAATAATTAAGATTTTAATTAGATGAAAGTATCTATATTTGAAACGAGCCTGATACAACAAAGTGTTGTTTAAATTACACAAAACAACCTTGTCATATCATACAATTGAGTTAGTAAAAGCTGTATTATTTCCTTGCAGCATTAAGTGTATGTTTTGTGCTATTCTTTCTACTAAGGGAATGACATTATCAAGATTGGAAAACTTTGATAATACGTAATCTGCTAGACTTCTTTGACCGTCAGATCTGCCTATCCCAAATCTCAAGCGCCAATAATCGTTACCAATAGAACTATCTATAGATTTAAGTCCATTATGTCCAGCAGAACCACCACCCTTCTTTATTTTTATTCTGCCAAGTTTTAGATCAGCATCATCATGTATAACAATGACGTTATCTAGCGAAAATTTGTAAAAGTTTCGTATTCTTGCAACAGGAATACCTGAATTATTCATAAACGAATAAGGCTTCATTAACATAATTTTATTATCATTAATTACGCTAGAGGTTATCAGGCAATCTGCTTTCTTAGAGAATGACTGAAAATTCCAATGTTTGCAAATTGCATCAACAATGATAAAACCAATGTTATGATAAGCCAGCTCATATTGACTACCGGGGTTACCAAGCCCAACTATCAGATGCACTATTCCTCTGTTGTTTCCACCTGAGACTCCTCAACGTCACTATCGGCAGCAGAAATTGTGACAACGGTAAAGTTCTCTTCTTCGTGCGCTGCAAGTTTAACACCTCCTGGCAATTTTACATCACTTATATGTACAGACTGGCCAATCATTTTACCCGATAAATCTACTTCTATAGCCTGAGGTATTTTGTCAGGAGAACATTTAACAGTGATAGAGCGGCACAAAACGTTGAGTACTCCGCCCAGTTTGATTCCTGGAGATTTGCTTTCATTCACAAACGATAGAGGTATGTCTATTTTAATTTCACTACCTTTATCAACAAATTGAAAATCAACATGCTGTATAGTATCTTTTACTACATGCCATTGAATATCACGAACGAGAGCATATTCTTTTTTGCCTGAAATATCAAGTTCTATCACATGTGCAGAAAGGAAACCTAACTTATATTGTTTCGTGAATTCCTTTGCAGATAATGTTAAATTCACATTATTATGCCCTTTACCATATACAACTGCAGGTATGTTCCCTTTCTTTCTTAGAGAACGTATTGCTTTTGTTTTTGTTACATCACGTAATTCTGCGTTAATTGTTATCATTTCTTGTTGCGTCATTGATTACTCCTATTCAGCTAATCCTTTTAGTATGATTCAGTAATAATATAACACAAAAATATTTATTTCAAACTTCATTCTTTTGTATTGAGCAAGAAAGCAAACTAGAATTCTCTCAAAACTTGCTTCTGAAAGCAAGTATGGAAGCATACAATACTGCTCCCAAAGACCTACGCCTTATTGTTTTTCTTGGGCATCTAATAATTATTAATAATTTTAATATATTATATAATATAGCAAGTATTATTAGAAATTTTATGAGCACAGATAAAAAAGTAAAATTTTTACCTAACAAAGTGCTAATTATTGTAACGTGGGTTCTAAAAAACACCGGGAAAATGTTGCAGGATGACAAGAATAGCAAACTCAACTATGTGAATGTATTAATTAAACATAAACAAGGAACTAGCGAAGATAGAGATATTTTTTCGGTTATAAACGGACCAGGGTTTAAACCAGGCCAAATCAAAGAATTGAGGGATAAATTTAAAGGAGTAGATGGAATAAACATTACTGATCTATATGGCCTTTAATATGACTCTTGTTGGAAAGAAATTGATCAAGGGGAAAGATAGGTGGAAAGGATATAAGCATTCAAGATTATTTTCATGATATGCACAGTAAGAAGCCTGAGGAAAGGATATATTTTTCAATTGAGGTTGATACCTTTAGGTATATTGCAACTTATTATATGCTATGTGAGCGAAAAGGATCTCAAACGGAAGAAGGAGTAGTTCATAATGATAAATATAAAGAACAGAGAAAAAAACTTTATGGAAAAGATGAGGAACAAAAAGGCAATAGGAAGTGATATAACACTATCTAATGGGATTTTAGCCAATAAAAATGGCAATGATATAATTGCTATTATAGACTCACTTATATTAAAAAAGATCTGTGGTAAGTATAAACAGAATATACTTAATCAGAACAAAATAAAAGCAAGATTTGAAGAAACTAGGGAAAGAAAAGATTGAAGACTAATCCAAGCTAGACCTGATAAAGACACAATGTGTGTAGTATTCTATTTTAAGCCCGATAAATCTTATTTCTTTGAACAGAACATCACTTAACTTACTCTTAACCGTAAATTAAGAGATATGTTTCAATCATGCGATGTTAATTTTATTAAAAATGGAAGTGAGTACCTTGCCCAGGGACAGAAAATCGATAATCAAAGAGTTGGTCATAATAACGTTTCTTGATATAAAGATCTTTATATTTTGTAAATAGTCAATTTAATAATAATTTAAACATTTGAAATGTAAAATTATAGTATATTAATTAGCTAGGGGGTGAAAATGGTAAAAGGAATTTTATGCGATTGGTTAGGTGTAACAGAATTGCAGGAAAGTCAAAAAATCGATGCTGAACAGTTTCAAAGGGTATTTAGTGCATTAAAAAAATGGCAAGAAGCTCAAAAGGTTGACACTGAACAGTTTGAAAAGGTATTTAGTGCATTAGAAGAAAAGATTGGCACTGAGCAGTTTCAAAGTATGCAGGAGTACTTAAATGGCTTGCAGAAAAAATTCACAAATTTGGAAGAAAAAGTGGGAACACTTATAGAAACAGTAGGAGAACAAGAAAAAATAATGCTGACTTGTTGTATCATAGCAAGTGTTATTACATTAGCAACGATTAGTTTTATTACATTTTGTATCTATCAGGGAGTTAAAAGTGGAAGGGAGAGACAAAGGAGCTTGTCAGATATATCAGCACAAAACTTGATGAATCAAACACACCAGGCACAAAACTTTATGTAGATGTTAGCTAGTACTGCAAAACCACTGAATGGGACTTAATGACAGTAAACTAAATAACACTCTTCTTGAGAAGGTGTTGCATAATTTGTAACACCTTCTTACAGGTTAAATCGTTATCCCAAATTCGACTACGTGAGAGAATTTTTGAAATCTTTATAATCTGTAACCAGCAAAGAGGCTTGTTCTTGAAAAAAGCAGAAGATCAATATCAAAACTCATCTGATAAGAGAAAGAGAAACCAAAATACTCAATTTCTCTTTTGTCAAGCGGTAGATAAACATTTGTATGATCGTTATAATGATTACAAAGTTCAATTTCTTCTATGCCAGGATATTTGATAGACGCAGTATCAGAAACACCCATATTATAAGTGATATAGAGAGTGATATCTATGTACTCAATTCTGTGATGGTAATGGAGTTCTATAAGAAGTCCACTTTTCTTTTTTCCTTCTGTAAAAGAGTATCAAGGAAGTGGTAACATCATATACGCAGCTAAAATTTTAATGTTGTCTGTATAGTGATAGCCGGTGCGATGGCCTACGTATTTTTCACTGCCAGAGTAATAAGACAATAAAGTGTAGTAAGATCCATCTTTAATCCAATTAACTCTAAAACACGGTTATACTGAAGAAAAGCTAGACAATATAACTAAAATAAATAATCTTCTCACCTTGAACTTAAGGTATCAATCTATATCAAATAACATATAAAAGTTAAAAGATAATTAAAGAACAAGAGGTAATATTCAAAGAAGTATGTCAAAGCACATTTTTTAATTCAACTCGATTTTTAATCTACCAGAGAAAAAGATATCAAGTTGAAATATAGTTAAACTCAATTAGGTATAGCTATAGTCTAATCTTGCTCTGCCTTCTTTATAGCATAATACACCTGTTTGTACAAGGCATTTGTGCCGGTAAATGAATCCTTGATTTTAGTAAATTTTCTGATCTGTCTGTGCAATCTCTCAATAGGATTTATAGTATAAATCAACCTCCTTACTAGACCGGAATACTTGAAATAATTGGATAAATTTCCCCAATGATTTGCTAAGACTTCACAACTAACGGGTACTTTTCTCCCCATTTCTCTTCTAGCTCAAGCAAATAATTCTCGCGATTTCTCCACCTGAAGTCTAATATACTTTTTTTGGTTATTCATGAAAATCTTCACATCTTTGCTCGATACATATTTCAGTGAATTTCTTATCTGATGTACTGCACATAACTGTACTTCCGCGCTAGGAAATACGCTATTTATGGTTGTAGGAAGGCTTCTTAGACCATCAACGCAGCAAGCTACCTCTATACCTCTCTCTTTTTAGGTCATTTAGTACTCCCAACCGGAAGCTAGCCTTTTGCTCTCAGCCAAATAAAAGCCCAAAACTTCTTTTCTGCCATTTTGGTCTATTCCTAATATGTTGTACATATATTTACTCACGCAATGTCCATCCTCCTTGACCTCAAAAAATAGGCCATCCATAAACACTGTTGGATATATAGATTGTAGTGGACGACTACGCCATTCATTGATTATAGGTAATAATTTGTTAGTAATACTGATACCTCTGCTGCAGATATTTTGCGATCATACATTTCCTCTACATGTGATGCTATATTTCTGTACCTCATGCTACTGGCGTACGTACTTAAGACCTTTGCTTCAAATTCTGGATACAGGCTTGTTTGACTTTTTTTGGCTATTTGAGGTTCAAAGCTTCTCTCTCTATCTCTTGGTGCTAACAGCTCAAATGAACCCGCACTTGTCTGTAAAGTCTTTGAATTTTCCCATCTTTCGATTGTTCTCTTCACTTTCAGAGGATAAGTGATTTTCTATTTCACCTTCCAGGCTTGCTTCCAGCAACTTTTTTATCAATGATGTTGATACCCTATCTCTTCCAGTCAATGTCCTGCCTTCTCTTATAGATGACAGGATATTTGTTTCTAGTCCTTTATAATCTACCAGCCCAGTAGCTCTGTTCCCTATTTTTTGATTCATTTACCAAACCTCCATTTTTTGTTTCTGTTATATTTTTACTTCTTGTTTGACACACTTTTTTAAATATTCCCGAGCAAGATTAAATTACTTTATTTTCTTAACCATTTGTTTTCTTCTTGTTATTACAAGTCTTTTCCTTGGTACATCCTTCACTATAATACTACCAGCCGCAATGATAGATTCATCGTGAACATTAAGTGGTGCAATCAATGAGCTGTTGGCACCAACAAAGCAATTACTTCCTATATTCGTTCTATGTTTCTTTTTCCCATCGTAATTACAAACAACAGTACCTGCACCTATGTTACTTCCCGGCCCTACTTCGGTATTTCCTATGTAACTTAAGTGCTTTATTTTAGTATTTGTACCTATATCACTTGCTTTTGCTTCGACAAAATTTCCCACAATTGCACCATCGCCAATTGTTGTGTCCTCGCATTTGGTAAATGGACCGATTCTAGCACCAGGTCCTATTCTTACTCCAGGGCCGAAAAAAACATATGGGTAAATAATCGAATCTATGCCAATTTGTGTATCAAGAGAAAAGAAAACAGTTTCTGGAGCAACAAGTGTCACTCCAGAATTGGTGAAAAATTTTCTCCTGTTTTCTTGAAAGTAAAACTCGGCTTTTGCAAGGTCATTTCTACTATTTATGCCGGTTGCCTCCTCTTCATCAGTGGTAACGTAGCCGACATTTAAATCACTCTTTACTGCAATGGAAACTATATCGGTTAAGTAATACTCATAAGTTGAGCCATTACACTCTATTTTTTCCACTAATTCACGCAGATTCTTTGCATATGCAACCATTATTCCAGCATTAGCAAGAAACTCTTCATCACTATTTTCATCATCTTGCGTCTCTACAATTTCTCTCAAGGAACCATTTTCAATAATTAACCTACCATATTCTTTGTTGCTGGTTTTAAAACCAAGACAGACCAGAGCCTTACCTTCTAAGCAACTAACCATTTGGGTTATTGTGCTGTTTTTTATAAGTGGAGTATCTCCATACTGCACAACAACTATGTTCGAATCTGGTAATTCTTTCATATTTCTCACCGCAGTTTTGACCGCATCTCCTGTGCCGAGCGTTGATTCTTGTGTAATTAACTGTATATCCTCAAGGCACTTCAATCTCTCAATTAAAGGCAAATTGGCTACAACAGATATATTTTCAGGATTTAACTGTTTCGCATTATAAATGATATGTTGAAGCATGGAAAAATTGCCTATTTTATGCAGAACTTTAGGCAAACCAGAATTCATTCGCTTGCCATGTCCGGCAGCAAGTATAATGAACATGTAAGCTTTATTTATCACTTATCTTAAAGATGAAAAATGAAAGCCATAGTGGTTAAGCCAGCTGATTTTATTATCGTAAAAGCTCCTTAAGTCACTAATTTGATATTTCAACATTGCAAGCCTTTCTATGCCAATACCAAATGCAAAACCGCTGTATTTAGTATGGTTTATCCCAACATTTTGAAAGACATTTGGGTGCACTATACCACATCCAAGTACTTCTATCCATTTACTCTCTTTGTAACTTATGTCCACTTCCGCGGAAGGCTCAGTAAAAGGGAAAAAACTATTACGAAAACGTATCTTTAGCTCTTTATCTCCAAAAAACTTATTGAGGAAGTGATGAATAGTAAATTTTAACTGGCCCATATTGACATTTTCATTGACATACAGTCCTTCCATCTGATGGAACATAGGAGTGTGAGTTGCATCAAAGTCGTTTCTGTATACCCTGCCGGCAGCTACTATTTTAATTGGGAAAGTTTTTGCTTTTTCCATAGTTCTAATCTGCATAGATGAGGTATGAGTGCGCAGCATCATTCTTTTGTCGTTTATTTTGTTCTTTAAGTAGAAGGTATCTTGCTCCTCTCGTGCAGGATGATGAATCGGAGTATTCAGCGCATCAAACACATGAAACTCATCTTCAATGTCAGGACCATTAACTGCCCTGAAGCCCATATGCGCAAAGATAAGTTTCACTTCATTTATGACTTTACTCAATGGATGAGCCCTGCCAATTTTTTCTGGTCTAACAGGCAGCGTGATATCAATCGCTTCATTTTGCAATTTAAAATTAACCTCTTCTGCCTTTAGTATACTTTCCTTATCCATTATAAGCTGATCTAGCTTATTGCGCAAAACGTTGATAACTGCACCTAAATCACGCTTCTTTTCTGCGTCTTCTACCTTTCTTAAGTCATCAAAGTAAGCTTTAATTACGCCCTTTTTTCCTAAATATGACAGTCTAACTTTTTCCAAATCTTGCAAAGAAGAAGCACTCTCAATTTCGAAAACAGCCTTATCTTCAAGTAAAGGTATTTGATTCAGTAGCTCTTCATTCATCTTAGAAACGCTAGCTTAAACTTTCATTATAGTAAAATTTCAAATATTATCAACAATCCGAAAAACTACCCTATCTCAATTATTAAACTATTAACTAATTATGCTTTTTATTTGATTTTATATTAAAAAATTAATAAGTAAAATATGCACAGTAGTAATGATGAAACTAAGAAAAAGCGTGAAATAGATGATTTACCTAAATTCTTTAAGGAGAAACCTCAAGAGATAGGTAAAGCTTTTTCTAATAAGGTAGTGGAGATCAGTACTATTCGCTCAATAAGTGTTACAAGTGACAAGCAAGAATTTTCGTTTAAACTAGGACTATTAACTATAGTGGATAAAGACGCCCATAGCATACGGATTTTAAGGTAATGCATCTAATTGATTTTTTTAAATCTGCCTTTCTCAAGAAAAGAATTTTACAGTTAACATAAAAATACCAAAAGAAAATAGTGAATTATGTGACAACCGCTGCGAAACTAATAATTATGAAACTGTAAAAGAATTTATAAGTAATGCTCTGCATTAACTCCTCCTACAGGGAATAACTCTACAAACAGACGTTAAAAAACATTAACCCGAATAACTTGCACGAAATAGAGTAAAACTGAGCAAACTGTGGTAAGTAAAGGTTCTTTTGGCTACGGTGTAGCAAGCCACAGAAAGTAAATTACACATGCACCAGTAGTTATCGCTGCAACGTGTGACATGTCTCTTGGTTTAGGTCTTTTCTCCACATACCTAATTTTTAAACACAATACAATTTTTCTTTCGGTAACTACTAAAACCTCTTACACGAAAGCAGAAGGCTTTGACTTGCTGCCTAATCCTTAAGAGGCAAAAAGGAATGAGATAATACAAAAAGACGAAATCAACAAACGAGAAACAGATGAAACTACAGAGCTTTCTGATATAGATCAAATTAGGTTACACACAGAATATTTTAAGGCTAATAGAAGAAGTCGAAAAAGCAGACCGAAGAACTATCAGAAGAGGCAAAACAATCTATCATAAAGCAAGCTCAAATTAATATCAGGTTAACTATGATAGATAACTTGACTGAGTGCAGGGAAAAAAACTTGATGAAATATTTGTTGAAGTGATAAGTGGATATAAAAATCAGGATTTAGAAACATTTAGCAATATTTTTGACTCAGTGTTCAAGATTGTTTATTTTCAAGATAAACAATTACATGAAATATTAGATTCGGGTGAGATACCAAAAGTATTAGAAATACTAGAAATACTACACTCATCTGGTAAGTCCTTTTTTCTAAAAGAAAACCTACAAAAGCAAGTATGTAGAAAAAAAGAGCAATTACTCAAACTAGTTTCAGGCATTTCCACACAACAATTTTCTCCACAACTTACAAACATTTCTCATGAAAATAAGAACTCTTTACCAAACAAAACCATAAATCCTTTACCGGAAACAAACAAAGTTGAAACTCTACTAGTTACTAATACCGCTCTCAAATCACCACTAAAAATTGTCTTTTCCTCAAAAGAGACTCGTTTTTGTTTATTTTTGATAGCATCTTCTATTTCAATGCTCTGCTTATCATGGCATTTATCATTAGGAAATGGTGTCAACTTAAAGGGATTAGTGCAACCAGAAAAAACAGAAAGTACTGGATTAGTGTTGAACATAGGACCACCAATATTAATCATATTATGTATCTTGAGTGTGGCTTACTTTATATATTCTGAATATTCAGTAGAATTTACTAAACAGATAAGTAAAAACGATCCTTTTTCTCGCGCTTTAAAAAACAGAAATAAGCTGTTTAAAAGATTTTTCATGATAAGATGATTTTATTTTCACTATATGTTTAAAGGGATTATTACGAATATTGGGACTATAATTGATACTACCATCTGTTCTAATTCTGACCAAATCTTTCATATTAAAGCACAAAATTTATTCTCTATACATGAGGGAGATTCAATAGCTTGTTCTGGCGTGTGTTTAACTGTTGTTGACATAATTAATGATATATTTACAGTCCAAATTTCTCAAGAAACTATGAAGGTTTCTAACCTGGGTGCGTGGAAGGTAGGAAAAAAAATGAACCTAGAACAAGCAATGAGATTGAGTGATAAGATTGATGGCCACCTGGTTCAGGGTCATGTGGATGAAACAGCGAAAATTTTAACAATTAATCAAAATTTGGGTTCTCATGAAATCAAGCTATCGTGCCCACAGG
This sequence comes from Wolbachia endosymbiont of Wuchereria bancrofti, assembly GCF_002204235.2. Classification (NCBI taxonomy): domain Bacteria; kingdom Pseudomonadati; phylum Pseudomonadota; class Alphaproteobacteria; order Rickettsiales; family Anaplasmataceae; genus Wolbachia; species Wolbachia endosymbiont of Wuchereria bancrofti. The sequence continues at coordinate 15,900 of NZ_NJBR02000073.1, read as the reverse complement.
AATTAATTAAATTCGTTGCAAAAAAGGGATCTGTAACTCTAGATGGAGTCTCCCTCACAGTAAATTCAGTTATTGGTCAAGAGTTTACCGTAAACATTATTCCCTACACATGGCAAAATACAACCTTTCAATATAACAAAGTGAATGATTATCTGAATTTAGAAGTTGACATGATTGCTCGGTATTTAGACCAGCTAATACAGTATAAATACAATTAATTTTACAATTTTGTTGTTTGCAATTATCATATTTTGAAAATCATATAGTGTATAATATGCTTTTCGATTGTCTCATTATCTTCATTATCGTTGTATGCATAATAATCTCAATAACTAGAGGTTTTATAAAAGAACTATGCGCGCTAATGTTTTTATTTTTGTCGGTCTTTCTTACAGCTAATCATTATGATTTCTTCACTATAAATTATAGTAAATATTTTAACTCTAAAGCTATGCAGAACATATTTTCTACAATTTCTGTATTTATTACATTCAATCTTATATTTATGATAGTAAATAACTGGCTAATGTACATATTAGCACCTATAAGGCTGGGATTAATTGATAGAGTTACTGGAATTTTTGTTGGAGCACTCAGAGGAGTACTGCTTTCCTATGTACTATTCTTTGCTATGCACTTATATTGCTACACAGTGCATGACAAAAAAAAAGAAGAACAGTCCAAAATAGAAGCGGAAGATATACTGCCTAATTGGATAATAAATTCGTATTCTTATCAGGCCTTATTTGCGACAGTAGAAGACATAGTTGATGTGTATGTACCAGAGTCGTTGATACTAAAAATAAAAGAGATTGGCGAAGGAATGGCTAATCAAGAAAAGCTTAAAGGTGGCAAGAAAGAAGAGTAATACCTACGTTTTAGGGGTAATTGGCAACTTTTGGGGGATGTTCCATACCATCTACTCTTAAGTTTGGTACTAGACTTTATAACATAATACAATGCAAAATCTATACAAACTAATCCAATAATTTCCCCAATTACTGCTATTATAAGCATTTCTAGAATATAAGATACAACACTGCTGATTACTAATAATACTGCGCCAATACTACCAACCCGAGGCATCTGTCTTTGCTGAGTTGTTTTTATTTATGGTTCTTCATCTGTGGGATTCCCTTTGCTAGATCCACTATCAAAACACGGCTTTATTCCAGTAGAAGAGGAGGCCTTGAAAGTGTTTAGCTCTTGATCAGCAATTTCTGTTGAAGTAAGTGATATTATCTTTTTTACTTTCTTCGTTAGTGGCTCAAATATCACTAAGATTTTCTATTGGAAGTACAGGATTAGCAGTACCTTTTGTTGCATTCAGGCTATTTTCATGTTCTTCAAGAACTCCTTTACTATTTTCACAAGTTGACGTATCAGTAGTTTCGGTATTATCAATTGCGAAGTAGTCGGAATGCAGTCATGTTTTACAGTTACTGTATCAAGACTATCTTTATCGTTTTCGTGTGAAGCTAGGTTATTAGTTGGAATAGTTCCAGTATTGGTAGCAGTTTTTTTGGTAATAGTAGAAACGGTTTGCTGCTCTATAGTTATTTTCACACTAAAAATATTAACAAAATATTTTCATCTTTAGCTGCTATTAAAATTTTATCTCGAGCATCACCATTCTCCCATATCCTAGTACAATCAAGCGGAGTATAAGTTCCTATTGTACCACCTGAAAATTCTACGGTCATTTCCTCACTCAGCACTTCCTTTAAAAGCTCTTGTTTTTTAGCTTCTTCTAAAAGATCTTTAACAGCCTGATATTTTTATGGCATATGACAGGGTACAGCAGCGAAAACCCCTACTTTTCTTCTTGATTATTGAAAGATACCGTAATTGTTAAAATTTTCTTTGCGTTGTTACCAAACTTCTTTAATATATTAGCAACACTTTCTCCTTTTTCTATTTTTCTTGCTAGCTCAAGAATTTTTTCTTTGTTTTCATTTGTCAATTCACTCTCATTATTTACTAACTCATAAGCTATATTCTCTTTAGGATTTTCTATTTTTGCCATAACATGTTTCCTTTTCTATAACATCCGTCTTTATAAATTGATTATGTTAATAACTTATGGATGTCGATTAGAGCACTGATCCCACAACTATACGAATATTGTAATTTCAGGAATTCAAGTAGCTCATAGAAATGCAAAAATTACTTGATACATTTTGCCAGTTCTCTTATCATAACAATGAAGTTATTTTATATAATTTTCTAATCTTAGCAGATTAATAAGCTGAAACTTGCTTATAAAGCACTTAAGGTATCATCCAACGTCAAAATTTTTAAAGTAAAGAGTTGATAACTAGCTACTCTGGGTTTTTTTTGCCTTTTTTTTCTGCTTGGTAAATTCCTTAAATATTTGTAGCTAAAGGTTATACTAAAGATCAACTATATCTTGTACCTCAAAAAATATCGGATTACACCAGCCTATTCGATAGGCACTGAACTTACGAGTTTTGAATTTTAGAATATTATTTTTTGACATTGCTGCAAGAGCTAAAAATCCTGTATATATTAAAGCCTGAGGAATATTTTTAAATATGGAAGTTATTGCAGAAAATAGAAAAGCAAGGTTTGAATACTTCATCCTAGAAGAGTTTGAAGCAGGTATGGTCCTTTTAAGTAGTGAAGTTAAATCTCTTAGAGAAAGAAAAACAAATATTTCTGATGCTTATGTCATTGAAAAAAATGGTGAAATATGGCTGCACAATATGCACATTGCAGAATATAAAGCTGCAAACAAAAAAAAACATAAGCCGAAAAGGGAACGTAAATTGCTTCTGCATAAAAAAGAGATAAATAAATTAATCGGTCAGATCAAGACTACTGGAGTTACTATTGTGCCACTTTCAATTTATTCTAATGACAAAGGATTAGTAAAAACTAGAATTGCTATTGTGAAAGGAAAAAAACTTTATGACAAAAGAGCAACCATAAAGCAGAGAGAGTGGAATCGTGAAAAAAGTAGATTGTCTAAAAATAACCTACAGTAAAATATGTCTTTAAGTCCAGCAATTTTTAGCATCGGTCCTGTCTCTATATATTGGTATTCTTTAGCATATGTTTTAGGCATAGTCTTTGCATATTGGTATTTACATAAGTTGGACGAGCAAAAAATATTTACTAAGAATTTTTATGATTCATTATTAACAGCCACTATTGTAGGTATTATCCTTGGAGGCAGACTTGGCTTCGTATTAATATACGATCCAATCTCTTACATAAGCAACCCTATTGAGATATTAAAGACTTGGAAAGGAGGAATGTCATTTCACGGTGGCGCTATAGGAGTTTTGTGTGCGGTGATAATTTCGTGTAGAAGATATAATATTCCTATATTTTACACACTGGATCTAATTTCTTGTGGAGTTCCCATAGGTTTGTTTTTAGGCCGCATAGGCAATTTTATAAACGGAGAGTTGTTTGGCAGGGTTACAACTATGCCATGGGGCATGGTATTTCCAGAGAGTGGTGATAATTTACTGCGCCATCCAAGTCAGCTTTACGAGGCGTTTTTTGAAGGACTGTTATTTTTCGCAATTGTAAATTCACTGTTTTTTTTGACTAGAATAAGACTATATCACGGCACATTAACTGGCATTGCAGTTATATGGTATGGAACAGTGCGTTTTGTGGTTGAGTTTTTTCGTGAACCAGACTATCAAGTTGGTTATTTATGGCTTGATTTAACCATGGGACAGTTGCTTTCAATACTTATGATTCTGCTAGGAATAATCGTGTATTTGAGTGCATTAAATTCGAAATTTTAATACTAAATCTGTCGCATAGGGAAAAGCAAATATTTGCGCAGTTACGGAAGTGAGCTGCAAATTATAACAAACGCAGTAGCGCAATATCCATCGTCACTGAGAGAAAGATGAATCATGTGGTCTTTGAAGATGAAATTCTTGCTAACAGTAAGATGCGGCTTTCCTCTTATGTCATTGTATATTTCTATATCTTTCATTATAATGCCATGGCTGAATCCACCTAGTGCCTTAACAAAGGCTTCCTTTGCTGCAAAGCGTTTAGCAAGATACTTTGCTTGCATTTCTTGGCTGTTGTATTTTCTGCTTATCTCTATTTCCTGCTCGGTATAGATTTTATTGAGGAATTTTTTCCCATATTTTTGTAATATTCTTAGTATTCTTGGTATATATACTATGTCAGTACCGATACCACGTATCATTTTACATTAAAGCAGTTTATTGCTTCTTCAATCTGCACTTCCTCTACCTTTCCAGTTGCTCTATTTTTTATTTCAACTATATTTTCACTTACTGTTTTCTTCCCAACAATTATTTGCCATGGCAAACCTATGAGATCCATCTTAGCAAATTTTACTCCTATACTTCCTTCCGTATCATCATAAAGCACTTTGTCACTTTTTAAAGCACTGTATATTTTATTTGCAATCTCTACATATTCAGCCGTTTTTGTCTGTAAGTTGATTAACCCAATCCTGAAAGGAGACACTGCTTCTGGCCAGGTAATTCCTTTATCATCATGGAAAGCTTCTATTATTGCACCAACGAGTCTTGAAACCCCAATACCATACGAACCCATATGTATATTGACACTTTTTCCATCCTGCGCAGTAACCTTTGCATTCATTGGCTTTGAATATTTATCGCCGAAATAAAAAATGTGCCCTATTTCAATGCCCTTACTAACATTTAGCTGCTCTTGCGGTATAGGGCAAGTTTTAGGATCATGTATATCATCTGCAACTGCATATATACTCTTTAAACTTTTAACATCCTCACTTTCTAGTAATTCAGAAAATTTATTGTCATAATATAAAGTGCTTTCGCCAGTGCTTGCCAATATATGAAACTCGTGGCTCAAATTTCCTCCGATCGGCCCTGTATCCGCTCTCACTCCAATTGGAATAAGCCCCATGCGTTTGAAGATTTTTATATAAGTTTTGTACATCAAATTATATGAATTCAGTGCACTTTTATAATCTACGTTGAAACTATACGCATCCTTCATCAGAAATTCCCTACCTCTCATAACACCATAACGTGGCCTTACCTCATCACGGAATTTCCATTGAATTTGATATAAACAAAGTGGCAAATTCTTGTAACTCTTTACTATATCTCTAATTAAATCAGTTGCCACTTCCTCATGCGTTGGACCAAAAAGCATGTCTTCTTCATGCCTATCCCTTATACGCAACATTCCCTTACCGTAATCGTCATAACGTCCTGATTCCCGCCAAAGACTTGCCGGCTGTACGCAAGGCATTAACGCTTCAATTGCACCAGACTTATTCATCTCATCCCTGATTATGTCTTCAATATTCTTTAGCACACGCAGACCGAGCGGCAACCACGTATAGATGCCAGACGCTATCTGTTTTATTAAACCTGCACGTAAAGAATATTGATGGGAGATAATTCTAGCATGAGCAGGTTTCTCCTTTAAAGTTGGCAGATAATATTGAGATAGACGCATTTAATAAATCTGATTGTATTAAGCAATCTTAGTACAATCAGACTTATAGGTAAACTTATTTTGAAAAAGGAGGAAAGTTTGCGGTGCTTACCTTTTAGTTATTGTTTTATAAGAAAAGCTTTAGATTCTTTTTGTAAATTAACACACTTTAAATTTGGTTTAGGCGGCACCGGTGGTGGTTCCTTTTGTAAACTAACACACTTTAAATTTGGTTTAGGCGGCACCGGTGGTGGCTCCTTTTTGTTTGACCAGCAATTTGAAGAAGTTGCGGTTTCAGGCTCTTGTTGATCTGCATCATCATCAGATATATAACCACTGCTAGGAGTTGCACTGCTTTTTTCATCGTATGGCTGAGAATTTGAAGACGTAGATTTTCCCCTACGTTTCGTCAGCTTTTTCTCTCTCAATTCTTTCTGTTTATTAACACTCCTATCACTCCAATCACCATTATCACTGTAGTTAGAACGATCGCTTTCACTATCTGAGAATTCAATTGCTAATCTTCGATATTTAAGTTTTTCAAATAATGCAGTACTAGAATATCCACCTACGTTATCGCTTGATTGCTCTTTTTTATTATCTTTCATTGCCGCCTGTCTTTTTAACTTTTCATCGCGTTCTTCCTTGGTTAAGAGTTTTGTCCCTTGCCTTATCTGCTTAAGCATAGCATTACGGCTATCATCATACTTAGGTGTCTTTACAGGACCACTAGCTTTCCTTAATTTTGCATTCTTTACTCCTGCAAATAAACCAGCACTACTCGGTTGAGTTAATGAAATTTGAGAAAACAGAGGAGGTGGCGGGGGAGGTGGTGCAGCACCTGCATTTTGTGATAATGGAAGTGGTAATAGCGGAGGTGGTGCATTATTTAATAGAAGCGGCGCAGACAATGAGAAAGTTCTTGTACCACATATTGGCGAAGATGGTGAAAAAGAAATATGTTTATTTAGTTCATTTTTCAGAGCACCATTCTTACACACAGATTCTTGTGTTAGCCCCTGAAATACAGTACATTGCTGGCCAGATCGATCAAGTGCTTCTCTACTGGGGCCTGCTCCTTTCTTATTACCAGCTATAGAAACGGCAAGTTTAATAAGGTATGCTGCTGAAACCAGTGCAATAACCATAGAAACAGCAAAAATTGCTAATGGAGCTGCTGTAGTAGCACTGGAACCAGAAACTGCTGCAATAACATAAGGAAAATATTGACCAGCCGTGAAGCTCAATACAGATGACGATAAAATAGCAATTAAAGGTCCAAAATTAGATATACGCATTTTTTTCCTCACTATTAATATAGCATTAATAATAGTAAATTATCAATGATTGTCAACAATTTATAGATAAATTAACATTCGTGTAAGATAATATATGACCAGCAATAGCCCATACAATATTCACCCTTTAAGCATATACCGCAATATCTCATTGGCCATAGCAACATCTTGGCGTGGGGCTTTGCCATACTCTATGAATACAGAGATTGCATAGCGCGGGTCATGGTAAGGGCCATAAGCAATGAATAACTTATGACTCTCACCCTTAGAGTTTATCTCTGGTGTACCGGTTTTGCCGGCAATTCGTATACCGCTTAGCCCTTTTCTATAGGTTCCAGCTTTAATATTCACCATGTTAAACATAGCTTTTCGAACTATACTGAGATGCTCATGAGCTATATCAATATCAGGAAAACCTTGCATCGTTTTATTCATCTCAATGCGGGGAATCACCTCCTTTCCTGTTGCAATCCTCGCCGCAAGAACTGCAAGCTGCAGTGGTGTCGTAAGCACATACCCTTGTCCTATAACTAAGTTGACAGTGTCACCTAAATACCACTCCGAATATAGCTTTCGTGTACGCCAATCTTTATCAGGTAACAATCCTGGAGCTTCTTCTTTAAATGTTCCAATTAGTGGCCCACTTCCGATACCAAATTTTCTTGCCATTTCTACTAGAGAGTCTACACTTATTTTTTTTCCTATATTATAAAAGTAAGTGTTACATGATAAAGCCATTGCTTCATTTAAAGACACATATCCATGGACTTTGCTTTTCAAGCAACAAAACCTCCGCTCACCTATTTTCATACAGCCTACACATGAAAATTTCTCTTCTGGCGTGATTATTCCATCCTTTAAACCCGCAAGTGCAACTATTATTTTAAATATCGAACCAGGTGGAATTTGATACGATAATGCACGATTTACAAGTGGTAATGAAGGAGTATTTAAACCTTCCCAAGCCTCATTTGATAGTTTGTTAGCAAAAAGGTTATTATCGTAAGAAGGTGAATTATATAACGTTAAAATTTCTCCGTTACTTACATCAATCGCCGTTACAGAACCTTTGTGACCTTTAAATATCTCTGCAATTTTCTCTTGCAGATCAATATCAATTGTTAGCTGCACATCTTGTCCGTCCTGTTGTGGTATGCTTGATAATTCTCTCACAATGCGTTTTTTAGAATTTATTTCCTGCTCAGATCTCCCTGGCTTGCCTTTCAATATATGATCATATGTATATTCAATACCACTGATTCCTGCTTCGTTTATGCCTTGCTGTTTTTTCGTATACCCTAGTGTATGAGAACATATTGAACCGAACGGATAGTGACGTTTATAAAGAGCGGTTATTTTTGTTTCTGACGATTTTGTTACATTAGATCCAATTTTTGATAATGTTTCCCAATCAACTTCTTCACTAGAAACTTTTTGCTTATCGAATAAAACAATGTACAAAATTTTGTTTACTGCAAGTTCAATGCCATTCCTATCTAAAATTCTGCCCCGCTTAGGCATAATAGCAGCAACTCGTATCCTGTTATTGTCAGCCAGCTTTTCGTATTTTTGTCTGTTTCGTATCTGTAAACTATACAACCTACAACTAAAAATTGTGGAAATGGTAAGCTGAATACCGCCTAATATAAATGCCCTACGATTAAAGACTTTGTTTTTTATCCACATAAAATTTTTTTAAATGCACCCTCTCCCATTGATACACCTTTGGCTTTACAAACTCTTTCCTCCCATTCACTTAAGGTAACAAATTCATAACCAGACTTTTTTAGTATTTTAATAATCTGAGGCAAAGCCTCAACTGTATTTGATTTATTATCGTGATCATGGAACAGTATGATTGCTCCATTATGTACGTTACCCACAACCCTCTCAACTAAGATCTCTGGTTTATCGCCCTGCCAATCCAGAGAATCAACCGTCCACAATATCGAACACATGTTCAATTGATTAGCATTTTTGATTAGATTATCGTCATGACATCCATAAGGTGAACGAAACCATTTCACATCCCGTTCTATTGCATTTTTAATTACCATATTTGTCTTTTCCAGTTCTTGCAATTGTTTCTCACTTGAGAGTGATGTCAATTTCTTATGTGACCAGGAGTGATTGCCCAGCTCATGACCAGCATTATAGATTTTCTTTACTATCTCAGACGTTTTTTTATTTATGCGTTCACCAAGAAGAAAAAATGTTGCTTTTGCTTTATAGTTCTCTAAAATGTTAATAATATCATTCACTCTATTGCTAGATGGCCCATCATCAAATGTAAGTGCGACAAACTTGTCACTGTTATTTAGCAATTTTTTTATATCACTTAAATTTTTATGTGATAGATCCAAATTACAACTGAGTCCACGGTATGGTAAATTAAAATTACAATCATCGCAGAAAGTTGCGTTCGGGTATAGCAAAAGAAAAGTTGTTATTAACCATGCTTTCAGCCCCATCATCTCAATAACTTTAATCCCGCCTAATCACATTATTGTAACTATAGACCTTAGCTCACAAAATCAGAAGCATCAACTTTCTTCTGCAAGCAAGCAGCAATAACAGTATTTATCATCAAGAATGCAATGGTCATCGGGCCAACGCCTCCGGGTACTGGTGTAATAGCTTTGGTTTTTTCTTTCACTCTATTAAAGTCAACATCACCTATAAGTTTTGTCTTTCCCTCTATACTTACACTATTTATGCCAACGTCAATCACTATTGCTCCTTCCTTTATCCAGCCTTCTTGGACAAAATTTGGCTTTCCAACTGCTGTAACTACTACATCCGCTTTAGAGCAATATTCAGCTAAAGCTTTACTTTGTGAGTGCAAAATAGTAACAGTGCAGTTTTCTTGCAACAATAGATGAAACATTGGCTTACCCACGATGTTTGATCTGCCAATCACCACTGCATTTTTACCTGAAAGATTAGTTTCAACCAACTTAATTAAATGTAAAGCACCTTTAGGAGTGCAAGGTACAAGGCAACTTTTTTCACCTTTAACTAATTTACCAACGTTTTCATGATGAAAGGCATCTACGTCTTTTTCAACACTTACTGTGTTAATTACTTTGCTTGCACTAATGTGATTTGGTAAAGGTAGCTGTACTAAAATGCCATTTACAAATGGATCATTATTTAATTCATTAATTTTTTCAATTAATTCATTTTCCAAAATATTATCAGGTAAGACAATAGTCTCAGAACTTATGCCTATTGATTCTGCTTTTTTTTGTTTATTACAAACATAAACCTGACTTGCCGGATTGTTGCCCACGAAAATTACTTTAAGGCAAGGAAAAATGCTGTGCTCTCTTTTTAAAACATCAATTCTTTGTGATAACTTCTCACACAGGCCACTTGCTATTTTTTTACCGTCAATGATAATTGTCACTTGCTATACTCCTTGCCATTCTTTGAAGTCAGGTAATTTGATATCAAACAAACTCAACACTTTGCTAATAGAGTGACTTATAATATCCTCCAATGATTTTGGTTTAGTATAGAAAGCAGGCATTGGTGGAGCAATTATTGCTCCCATCTCCGTTAATTTCAGCATATTTTGTAAATGACCAAGGTGTAGCGGTGACTCTCGCACTATGAGAACTAATTTTCTTCTTTCCTTTAGCGTTACATCTGCAGCTCTTGTTAACAGATTGGAAGTAACACCTGATGCAATTTCGGACATTGTTTTCATAGAACATGGAGCAACAATCATCCCTGAAGTCTTAAATGAGCCACTTGCTATTTTTTCTCCTATTTTTTCTTCAGAATAGTAAAAATCTGCAAGTGATGTAATATCTTCAAGTCTTTCTGTAATTTCATGAGCTATAGTTGTTTTTCCAGCACGGCTTATTACTAAATGAGTTTCGCAATCAGCACCTTTTAGTGCCTTCAAAATACGCATACCATAAATAGAACCAGATGCTCCACTTATTCCAATTACAATTCTGTTATTCACTTAGTTTTCTTCGCAACTCATTCCCAATGCACGTTTATAAGTATCAAGCAATATTTCTTGTTCTGCTCTGTCATCATCTTCCATTTTTCTCAGCCTAATAATTTGTTTCATTACTTTTGTATTCCAACCTTTATCTGCGGCTTTTGCATATACATCACGAATCTGATCTTGCACATTCTTCTTTTCTTGTTCAAGTTTTTCAATCCTCTCTACATAACCCTTTAACTCCTCAGCTATTACTTTTACTGCGTCTTCCATAAAATCCAATTAATTAATTGCTGTTACAGTATTACCAGTTTTTACTTGTACTTCAATGACAGTAATAATATTTTTATCTTTTTTTAAAATCCTAAAGTAAAAACCAAACATGGAAAATTCCTCGCCCTCGTCAGGAATACGCTCTATCTCATTTACAATCATACCCGCCAAAGTTGTAGCTTCTTCGTCAGGGAGATCCCAGTGTAACTGTCTGTTAATATCCCTAATAGTAGATTTCCCTTCTATGTGATACACATTATCAGATATCTTCCTTATAAAATTCTCCGTGATCAGGTCATGCTCATCGGAAATTTCTCCGACTATTTCTTCCAGTATATCTTCAAGGGTTACAATTCCCTGCAGCGCTCCATACTCATCAATAACAAATGCAAGGTGTTTCCTGTTTTTACGGAAGTTATGAAGTTGTACACTGAGCGGTGTACTCTCCGGTAGGAAACAAGGTTTTGACATAACTTGGGCAATGTCAACCTCCTCTATTTTATTATCCTTTTCACGCAAGGCATTTATTAGATTTTTCACATGAACTACTCCGACAATATTATCTAGTTCTTTTTGCCATAAAGGCACTCTACTGTGACTGCTGGTTAAAATTTCTTTTATTAATTCTTCTTTATTTCGATCTATATCAAGAGAAAATAGGTTTCTCCTATGGGTCATAATTTCTGATATTTCTGTCTCAGCTAAATCAAGTATGCTGCTTAACATATCCAAATCTTGTTGTAACATTGTTCCTTCACTGCGGTGAAGGGCAATCATGTTACGCATTGCATCCGCTGCAGATATTGCCTCCCTATTCTTATGAAACCCACATAATTTTAAAATGAAATTAACAATAAACTGAATGCCTAACGTCAATGGGGAAAAAATCTTGACAAAAAACAGTACAAAATAAGCAGAAAACGATGTAAACTTTTCAGGATTTTGCATAGCATAAGTTTTTGGTAGCACCTCACAGAACAGTAAGATACAAAACGTCATTACAATTGTTGATAGAAAAACACTTTCATTTCCAAAGAGATTTATAAATATTGCTGTAAATAAGACGGAACAAGTAATATTAATAATTGTATTCCCAAGTAATATTGTCCCTATTGTTAATTCTTTTTTATTTAATAAGTGGTCTATTATCTTGGCCTTTTTATTGCCGTCTAGTTTTAGCTTATTGACTCGAGAACGACTAACCGAGGTTAACCCTATTTCTGCTCCTGAAAATAAAAACGATAGAATCAACAAAACAAAAATTATCGATAATATTGAAACCAATAACCAATCCATTAAAGTATGATGTTATTGAGACTAAAAACAGAGCTAATTTTATATGTTACAAGAAGCATTTGCAAGCTTGAAGTTTTATATGGTGGATTTTATATGTTTAAAATGCTTATATAGCTTTAATCTTAAAAAATAAATTATAGAGTATATCATATGCTGCGTCCATATGTTTATCCTCAATGATAAGTGGAGGGGTTATTCTTATTACTCTGTTATTCAAAACTTTAGTCATTATTAAACCTTGATCAAGAGATCGACTGACAATTTTATCAGCCAAAGGGTCCTTAAGTTCTATTCCTGCTCACAAACCTTCTCCACGAACTTCGGAAATTATCTTCGGAAACTCTTTAGCTAAAAGCAACAGTTTTTCTTTTAGATATCTACTAATTCCCTGAACATGATTAAAAAAGCCTTCTTCCAGCATTATATCGAGCACTGCATGACCAACAGTCATAGCAAGTGGATTACCACCATACGTTGATCCATGTGTTCCTGGAGTAATCGCCTCCGCTATATAATCTTTTACTAAACATGCAGCTAGAGGAAATCCATTACCCATAGCCTTTGCACAAGTTAACATGTCAGGTTCAATTTTTATATTTTGATAATGAAATAAAGAACCGATGCGTCCATATCCACATTGCACTTCATCAAAGCATAGAATTATCTCTTGAGCTTTTGTTATTTCTCTTACTTTTTGAAGATACCTTACATCCAGTGTATACACTCCACCCTCGCTTTGTATGGGCTCTAAAAACACAGCAGCTGTTTCATTGCTGATTTTTTCCTCTAGTGCTCTGACGTCATTCCTTGGCACTTTATCAAAGCCAGAAAGAAGTGGAGCGAAACCTTCGCGTGATTTTTTATTTCCTCCAGCAGAAATCGCAGCAATACTGCGACCATGAAATCCTCCTTCGATTGTAATGATACGATTACGCTTTTCTTGCCCTTTTGAATAAAAATAATGACGAATAAATTTAATTGCGGCTTCTGTTGCTTCAAGCCTACTTGAGCAGAAAAAAACTTTGTCTGCAAAAGTAAGTGCTGCTAAACGCTCAGCAAGCTTTTCTTGCTTAGGAATAGTGAAAATATTAGAGCAGTGCCACAATGAACCTAATTGCTCTTTTAGCTTGTCTGCAATGTACGGATGGCAGTGTCCTAAAGAGGTTGTAGAAATACCCGCAGCAAAATCTAAATATTTCTTACCGTCTCTATCAAAAAGATATACTCCTTCCCCTCTAACTATAGGGGTTTCAAGCCTACTATATGCATTAATAATATGACTCATTTTAAGTGTTATAGTATTATCCACAATCTCGTAACTATAGTTATACATCATTATCAATAAATAATTAGTGTTTGTAAATTAACTATATCTAAAATATAGAACGTGGAAGGAGGTAAAAGTGCGTTTGAATTAGAAAAAGAAGATGTTCCAAGGTAATGTCCACAGTAACACAAATTGTTATGTGATAATTACTAAAGTAAGAGTAAATAGTAAAACGACACTTAGTTTTCCTACTGCATCTTACGTTATTATCGGTGAGCTTACAGATCAGCGTTTTATTATGATTGACTATAGTCGCAGGGTACATAAGGTACTGAATAATTTTTCTCAAGGGCCACAACTAAAGCTAAAAACAATAGAAAATAATAATAAGTTAGCTTTAGTTACTAGCTCAGATGAACCTTACTATTATTACTATAATGAAAGTGTAACGGTATAATCTCTTAATAATGTAGCTACTATTGGTCGTATACCTGGAAATAGAATAAATAGTTAATATGTTTATATATTTGATCATGAAAGGTGTAATGTTACTACGAATTACTGGAAAACAGTAAGATTTTAATGGATCCAAACAATATAACGAGTAGTGAAAATATAAGCTCTATTTTAAAAAATCTTAAAATTTTGCCTAATAATAGACTTGAGGTACGAACTGGAGAGAACTTTTTTAAAGAATCGCAATTTGTATACAAAGCTTATAAGAACGTTGAAATACATGATTATACTGGCGGTAAGGTTGATATACTGAACAATGTTGTCCCAACATTCGACAGGAGAGATGGCAACTTCAAACTATTCCCTTTTCATGAAATAGAGAGCTTGGAAGAAAAAGATAGTCATTTCGCAATGGAAAAGCCAGGTAATAATTACGTTGGCTGCATATCAGGTAAAAATGGTGAATGTAAAAACTTTTATGATTTAAAACTCGATTTTGTAAAATATAACTCTGGTAATAATTCAAGTTTATATCCTTATTATTATAACTTAGAAAATTTCGGTAACTTTTTAGAGGTTGATGTAAAACTGAGAGAACTTATAGGCTTAAAGAAAGGGTTGAAAGACTAGAAAGTGCGTCAAACCCTTTGGGAGATATAGTTGATACTTTACGGCTAGATGTAGACCAAGTGGACCTTCTGGTTCACAGGTTATCCAGGTCCAGCTTGCCCTAAAGAGTGAACCAGGTTATATCTATCAAAGTCCAAAGGAAGAAGATGGAATTAGGTGCTGAAGTGGCTGATCAGTTTTTGAGTGAGATGAATCAAACGAAAATTAAAATTCAGGATGCTAAAAAAGCAACAGAGACAGCTAGAAATGCTTCTAAAAGCTTCGCTCAAAATGCTAAAAGACTACAGAACTACATGATAAAGTAGTGAATTTAACAAAAAAAGCTGAAACCGCAAGCGAAAATGCCGAAGATTTTGCTAGACAAGCATTCCTATCAAAACAAAGTACTAAAAACCCTTAAACAAGAAACAAAGGAACTTTAAATAAAGAAAAAGATATATTTTGTAAGACAAAACCTACAGATCAAGTTTGTACTGCATGTAGAAGAAGGAGAAAAGCTGAAATTTTAACAGCCCAGTAGCAAGTGTGGCAAGTAGACCAACCTCATTTATATCTCAAGTAATAAATTTTTCTTATCCTTCTGTAAAACAAGATGAATACAAAATAGAAAATAAAATACAGGAGTTCAATCAAGTGGCAAAATGATAGATGCAAAAGTATGGGCAGAAACAGCTCCAAAATGCAGCATTTCAAAAAAAAGTTTAAACTTTGATCCAATAGAACTACAGTCAACTATTGCGAGTAAGTCATTACCTAATGATGGAGACCCATAACAAACTGTTGAAACTCTCATGCTTAGTTGCAAAAAAATCATGACCTCATTACAAACAAACTGATAGATTTTTGGCTATTTTAAAAGATTGCATGGAAAGGACATTAGAAAGCAACGAACAGTAAAGAGGTTTTGTTAACACTGAAAAAATAGCAACAAGTAACCAAGAAGTTTTATGGATGATGTTACTCCTCTAAGTAGTCTCAGTGCCATTATCCGGGAGATTGCCGGATATTTAAGGTGAAAAACCGTTAAAGTAAATTTTGGTAAAATAGTATGAAACAATACACACTTAGAATAGATAACAAAGATCCACTCTATAAAAAGCTGATTAAACTTCCTATTGCATACTACAGGTTAAAGCATGATGGCAACAAGCATAATATCCATTCACACGATAATGTTATATTGGAAATAGGAAGCAACACTAATGGTGTAAAACTAAGGTGGGAAAACGATAAAATAGTTTTACATAAAGGAAGTTCAGCCC
>NZ_NJBR02000072.1:0-942 GCF_002204235.2 Wolbachia endosymbiont of Wuchereria bancrofti | reverse complement strand
ATAAAGATTTACTCTTACTAGTTGATTACATG
Organism: Wolbachia endosymbiont of Wuchereria bancrofti; assembly: GCF_002204235.2. NCBI lineage: Bacteria > Pseudomonadati > Pseudomonadota > Alphaproteobacteria > Rickettsiales > Anaplasmataceae > Wolbachia > Wolbachia endosymbiont of Wuchereria bancrofti. The sequence goes on along the minus strand of NZ_NJBR02000072.1, from coordinate 910 downwards.
CACGTGAAGGGTGATTTTTAAACGACTCTACATAGTCTGAAAAGAACCTTGTAGAAGAATCACTACTTAAAGCTTTTGCAACTTCTTCCGCTTTATTGGAAAGTTGATTAAATAATTCTTCACCCTTTGTTTGCAACTCATCTTCAAATTCCTGTTTTACATTGTCCTTATTTACCCTCTGCAAGAAGGAAAACTCTCCAAACATATATAAGGAAGAGACGATGCTTTTGAAAGTTCCAGTGAAGCATGCACTTAAACCATGATCACCATACACCCGTATTCTATTTGCGATTCTATTAGATGCTGAAGTAGTTGGTATTTTCTGTGGAGTATTTGTGTATCAATATTTATGTTTGAACCGGCACTTTTTTATCTTTGTCATTACAAGCTTTCCTAACCAAATTTAAAACTTGCTTTTAATGTTAACCCACTTCCACTATGTATATTTTGTATACGTTTCAAGCATTCACATGTTTTTTCTCATCTTCTTTAAGTTGATATTTTCTGCAGCTTTTTCTGTTTAGTTTACTCCTTTTTTTTTAAAAATTTTCTATTTCTTTTGTAAATCCGTCTTCAATATCAGGTTCACCATGGTTTTCCTTTAGTTTTCAATATTAATATTAAGTCAATATTACGTTTATGTCGGTATTATGTGTTGTTTGTGGGACGTGTACTATTTCTTCAAATGCTGCTGCTCTTTGCTCTAGCCGTTCCTACAAGGTAATATAGCTTACGCAATATTGTAACAATCACAAAAAGTACTAGAAGAGAAATAGCAAATACTATAACAGATGTTATGATTAGACCAACAGCTAGCCACCTTACAGGAGCTAGCAAAACTTTTTTTCACTTTTGACGGTTCTTATATATTGGCTATCTCAAAATTCCACACTTTAATCGTGTAGGTCTT
>NZ_NJBR02000071.1:0-19998 GCF_002204235.2 Wolbachia endosymbiont of Wuchereria bancrofti | reverse complement strand
AAGCACGTTTTATGTGTAACGAAATAGGGATTATAACCTCTGCATTTTGAAGTATATCCTTGTTAGCTTGACATATCTACTTCACGTAGACTTTTGCATAATTTAAATTCTTAAAAATTAAGATTTATGATCATATTTTTACTGTGTTGATCATAAGCACAAACTGATTTTAATACTTTAAATAGTAAGAGATTAGTGATGCACTTACCACACATATAAATGTTGTCTGAAATTGCTGTACCGCAAACGTTGCAGTAATGTTTAGTTAAAAAGTTAATTTTTATTGCACTCACTACACAGATCATAATTTTTATCGATTATGCGTTCACAATTTACGCACACATTTTGAAATAAGAGATTTGTGGCTTTTTCTATAAGTAAGAAACTCACTTTTCCTACTATTTAAGCTTAAAAAATGTATATGATAGTGTTATTTCACTTAAATCTTTTGTGCTATCATCAAGCATTATATTAGGATCTATGTAGAAGGATACAGGCATAGCTACTTTTTGTTTAGGTAGCAATATTTGCTCTTCAAAACAGAAGCACGCGACTTTATTGAAATACTTACCTGCTTTGAAAGGTGTAACGTTATACACTGCCATTCCAAGCAAAGGCTGATCAGATAGATTTTCTACGTAATAAAAAGCTAAACTTTGTTCCCCTATGTTTGTATCGATATAGTTAGTTTCTGGATTGAATTTCCATGGTAAATCTAGCATTACATCAGCATTGAAATGAACTCTAATTTTTTGGTTAGTTATGTTAGTTGTCGTACTGGTTACTTTTCTTGTTGTACCGCCGTACCCAGTAGCTTTACAAAAGATGCTATATAGTGGTACCGATGCGTATGCAAGACACAGCATCAATATCACTAAAGATATTAGAAAGAAAACTATAGAACTCTTACTGCTTCTCCTTACAGAGGAGAACATCTAATCCCTATTGTTGAACAAGTTAAGTAACCTGAGTAAATTGAGGAATACGTTGATAAAATCAAAATAAAGATTGGTTGCACCAAATATAGCTAGCTTAGTGATTACAGCTTCTGAACCATCATTATACCTATAATAAACATCTTTAATTCTCTGAGCATCATATGCAGTCATTAAGGTAAAGACTATTACTGATATGAACGATATTGCAAAGTAGAGAGGACTACTCCCAAGAAATAAATTAACTATGGATGCAATAATTAATCCCCAGATTCCCATAATCAAAAAGGAACCCATACTAGTCAAATCTTTTTTTGTACTATTGCCGTATAAAGCCATAGAACCAAACATAATTGATGTGATGAAGAATGCTCTTGCTATATTTTCTGTAGTATAAACTATAAAGATATAAGATAGGGAGAGCCCCATTAGGACTGAAAACAGGAAAAATACAGTGACTGTGGACTGAGCACTTAGGTATTGAAGTCTATGAGACATGTAAAATACTAGTGCAATTGGAGATAGCATTACCACAATTGACAGGACGGGATTAGAATAAATTACCTGAAAGAGATCAAAAAACACCGTTAAAAATGCAATAAGTCCTGTTATGCCTAAAGCTAAAGCCATATAATTATATACTTTAGTTAGATAACTTCTAAGCCCAGTGCTATAGTAAACGCCTTGAGAGCGGATATCTTGCTCATTTTTCATATAAGACATAATATACTCCTTTTATCCTTATAATAATACATTGTAATACAAAACTGCACTTTTATCAAGCATAAAATCACTTTTTATTATAACTAATATGCAATGTTTTAGTATAGACAGAGTATAATCCTATTGCTGCTGCATTTGAAACGTTTAAACTATCAATTACATTTGACATTGGGATTTTTAAAAGATAATCACAATTTTCTTTAACTAACCTCCGTATTCCTTTCCCTTCAGAACCAAAAATGATTACTATTTTTTTTCCAAAACTCTTTATTTCATCTATGTTCTCTTTAGCATTACTATCAAACCCATAACACCAGTAACCAACTTTTTTTAAATACTCCATAGTTTTTACTACATTTGTGACATGTATTAGCGGGACAATGTCTAATGTCCCACTTGCCGCTTTTGCAATAGATGCATTTTCGCTTGGTGAATGATTATATGGTAAAACTAATGCGTCGACATTAAAACAAGCTGATGTTCTTAAAATTGACCCAATGTTGTGCGTATCAGTAACTTGATCCAAAATGACTATAGTAGAGCTGTCGCTCGAGCTTGCAGCTATTTCCTCGATACTTAAGCTATGAAGAATAGGAGCAACTTTTAAAGCAATTCCCTGGTGATTAGCGCTTTTAGATAGAACTTCACTAAGTATTTTATTCTTTACTAGCTGAACTTTAATACCCTTACTATCTACACATTGTCTAATTTCTTTTTCATATTTTCTATAGGAATTTTCTGTTACCAATAGTTCTATACATAGCCTATTTTTGTTCTTCAGTGCTAACATGCAGGTATGTTTTCCATATAACCAAAAATTCTCATTAAGTTTTGATAGTTTCATCGTATTATTGAAGGTCGAGTTTTCATAAAATAAGCAGCATTTTACTATGCTTAGATATTGTTGTAAAATTATATAATTTAATTAATGCGTTTATGTCAGACGATGAGTTAGGTTGGAAAAAAAACGTTAAGCCAATAGAATGTGGGAAATTTACTTTGAAAATTGACCATAAAGTGGATATAAGATCTATAGTCAATAAAGGTACTTCTGACTTGCAAGAAAAATTTCTCAGTACCAACAATATTAGCTTATCATTTTGCCTTGACTATAATACAAAATCAAAAGTTAATAAGGGTAGATATTTTATAAGCGATAGACTAGACCTTCATGGTTATAATATAGAAGATGCTTACTGTAAATTGATAGATTTTATTATTAAAAATTATCAAACAGAGAGTAGAGGTTTATTGATAATTACGGGACAAGGTAATGGAACAGGTAAAGCAGATACTATAAAGAATAATTTAAGTAAGTGGTTAAATGATACTAAAGTTCGGCATATGATTCTATATTATCAGCAAGCTACAAAAAAACATGGTGGTAAAGGGGCTTTTTATGTTTTGTTGAGAAGGAATAAAAATTTTGTACTCTGAATTTGTGTTGCTAGCCGGTGCTTAAATTTTTTTTAAGCCTTAATTTGAATAAACTTCTTGCATATCCCAGAGAAAAGGAAATAGTTATTATTTTAAATATTGGTGTTTTTTTTGTAGCGCTTATTGCTCTTAAGTTGCTTTAGCTATAAATATTTAAGAAATTTACTAAGTAGGGAAAAGGCAAGAAAAACCTAAGATAACTAGTATTCAAATTCCCCCTTGTCAATTTGACGTTCTTTGCTGTCTTGAACGCTTTATAAGCGCATTTTAGCTCATATAGGTAGAAACCTAGAAGTTTTATAAAGACGTACGTGCACATAGTGCAAAAAATTAAACATGAGATGCAAAATACCCTAAATTTTTGTCGTTAACCTGCACAGATTGCGAAGGTAAATAGCTTTGATTCTATAGTAAGGAGGCTGACTAAGCTTGCCAAGTAATTTTTTCGTTTCTATCAGCCACCTAAGTGATGACTGAATGCCCAGGCGTGCTACTAAAAACCGTACGGTTATACAAAAAGTCTAACGAGTTTTAATTCCCATATATCCGGAGTAATTCTTGTGCTCTATCCTTTATTAGGGTAGGGCATTTTCTATCGTTTAATAGTAAATGCAATATTTTGATCGCACCTTTAATATCATTATTATGTATCTTTACTATAGCGATGGCTTCTTGGCTTGAATAGGGGTATACTATACTTGATTCTAGATTATTAATTTTATCTTCATTTATTTTTTCACCATTTAGGTGAAGCAAGTTCATTATTTCTAGATATTGTGCTAACTCGCGTAAAATATTAGGAACATCTTTATTATCTGCCATACTACTATAAATAGATACTGCGTCTGTTAATGTTAAATTTGAGATATGATTAAATGCACCTTCAAAGTTTGCTAAATACTTCCAATTTGAATCTGTTTCTTCTAGTAGATTATTATCTTTTTTAGAGAATAGTATTTCATAAAACTGATTACCTGCGGTTATAGATTGTTTTGTGTTATTAATATTGTGCAATAAGTGTAATGTAATGCCTACTAATATTAACACCAATGCAAGTAAAAAGATGTATTTTTTCATAGTAGTACCCTCAATGGATATGTATTTGTATCTTAATAATTTTTAATTTGCAAAAACATATTGACATAGTTATTGTATCACATGATAATGTTTTTAAAGTTGTTTGAATAGTTGGAAGTTAAAATATTTCTAAAGTAGAAATAAAGACAGCAGTATAAGCTAAATTATTTTTTATCGGATTTATCCGATGTACCCTTAACCTTTTATAGGTTAAAGTCTAAATTTGAGAGTTTGATCCTGGCTCAGAATGAACGCTGGCGGCAGGCCTAACACATGCAAGTTGAACGGAGTTATATTATAACTTGTTATAATATAACTGAGTAGCAGACGGGTGAGTAATGTATAGGAATCTACCTAGTAGTACGGAATAATTGTTGGAAACGGCAACTAATACCGTATACGCCCTACGGGGGAAAGATTTATCGCTATTAGATGAGCCTATATTAGATTAGCTAGTTGGTAGGGTAATGGCCTACCAAGGCAGTAATCTATAGCTGATCTGAGAGGATGATCAGCCACACTGGAACTGAGATACGGTCCAGACTCCTACGGGAGGCAGCAGTGGGGAATATTGGACAATGGGCGAAAGCCTGATCCAGCCATGCCGCATGAGTGAAGAAGGCCTTTGGGTTGTAAAGCTCTTTCAGTGAGGAAGATAATGACGGTACTCACAGAAGAAGTCCTGGCTAACTCCGTGCCAGCAGCCGCGGTAATACGGAGAGGGCTAGCGTTATTCGGAATTATTGGGCGTAAAGGGCGCGTAGGCTGATTAGTAAGTTAAAAGTGAAATCCCAAAGCTTAACTTTGGAATTGCTTTTAAAACTGTTAATCTAGAGGTTGAAAGAGGATAGAGGAATTCCTAGTGTAGAGGTGATATTCGTAAATATTAGGAGGAACACCAGTGGCGAAGGCGTCTATCTGGTTCAAATCTGACGCTGAGGCGCGAAGGCGTGGGGAGCAAACAGGATTAGATACCCTGGTAGTCCACGCTGTAAACGATGAATGTTAAATATGGGAAGTTTACTTTCTGTATTACAGCTAACGCGTTAAACATTCCGCCTGGGGACTACGGTCGCAAGATTAAAACTCAAAGGAATTGACGGGGACCCGCACAAGCGGTGGAGCATGTGGTTTAATTCGATGCAACGCGAAAAACCTTACCACTCCTTGACATGGGAATTATTCCTATTCGAAGGAATAGGGTCGGTTCGGCCGGATTTCACACAGGTGTTGCATGGCTGTCGTCAGCTCGTGTCGTGAGATGTTGGGTTAAGTCCCGCAACGAGCGTAACCCTCATCCTTAGTTACCATCAGGTAATGCTGGGGACTTTAAGGAAACTGCTAGTGATAAACTGGAGGAAGGTGGGGATGATGTCAAGTCATCATGGCCCTTATGGAGTGGGCTACACACGTGCTACAATGGTGGCTACAATGGGCTGCAAAGTCGCGAGGCCAAGCTAATCCCTTAAAAGCCATCTCAGTTCGGATTGTACTCTGCAACTCGAGTGCATGAAGTTGGAATCGCTAGTAATCGTGGATCAGCATGCCACGGTGAATACGTTCTCGGGTCTTGTACACACTGCCCGTCACGCCATGGGAATTGGTTTCACTCGAAGCTAATGACCTAACCGTAAGGAGGGAGTTATTTAAAGTGGGATCAGTGACTGGGGTGAAGTCGTAACAAGGTAGCAGTAGGGGAATCTGCAGCTGGATTACCTCCTTGGGCTTTGTGCATGATTCACCACTTTTAATAGTGGCGCTATTGTGCACTATACTGCTGTCTTTACTTTTACTTTGTTTTAATTTCCCGATAATGGAATTTTATGGTTGATAGGCCCCTTTCTCCGCATTTACAGATATATAAAGTACAAGTTACTAATTTCTTCTCTATTATGCACAGATTAACTGGTATCTTACTATTCCTTTTGTTGGTGGTGCTTTCTTGGTATTTTACATTACATGTTTATTTTCCTGAACTGTTTATAGTAGAGTGCTTAAACGTATTATTGTCTACTTTTATTGCTAAATTAGCTTGCATTCTATGCTTTATAAGTTTTTCATACCATTTTCTTAATGGTATTCGTCATTTATTATGGGATGCTGGATTTAACTTAGAGATTACTGGTGTTTTAAAAAGTGCTATGCTATTGACAGTAATACTACTTCTTTCTACTATGGCTTTTTTATTTGTGTTTATATGAATCGATCTGGAAATGCAGTATATCATTGGTGGGTTCATCGTATTTCTGCAGTAATTTTACTATTTTTACTTCCTTGGTTTATCTGTTCATTTTCTTACGCATTTTATGCTAATAATTCTTTATCTTTTAATGAAAAATTATTTCAAGCTATTAATCACCCCCTAGAGCTTCTATTTTTTGTTGTATTGCTGTTTTGTATTTTTTGGCACGCAGTTCTTGGAATGCAGGTAGTGTGTGAAGATTATATACATAGCATACCTCTAAGGATTTTTACAATTACATGCATAAAGTATTTGTCAAGCATCACTTATATAGTTCTTGCCTTTACAATTTTTTTCTTTTATAAGCATGTTTTCTTATAAAATTGCTAGTTCTATGTTAATGTATTATTAATGTGCTGGTTTTATTATTGAACTATAGTGCTTATAGTGATCTTGGTTTAACGATATGTTAGAGGCGTTAAAGAGAGTAGGAACGGATTTTATACTAAAAACAAAGGATCTGTTTACTCCATCAGAATCTCAAGTTTATGTCAAAGACCTTAGAAAAGTAATGGTATATAAGGATGGGCGAAAATGCCGATATCCAAAAAACTATGATCAGGTTGTAAAATCTGGTAAAGTCGTAGGAAATAAGGATATGTATGGAAATGCTGTACTAGATAAGGATAAAAATCCAACCTATAGGCTTTTATATGGCAATAAAAATAAAGATGGGTGGCCAATTTTTGAATTAACTAAAATTATGGAAATTGGTGACAAGTCTTATTTTACCATTAAATTTTTAGTTGATAAGGGCAAGGTCAGTAAGGGTAAGCATGGTAATGATGATTATCATCGGTTTTATAAGCCATTTGGGTTTTTAAAAATAGATCTTGAAAAATATTTGCCAGTTTTTGAAGCTCAAAAAACTAAGAAGTCTACATGTTCATTTGAATTCACCAATTCTTCTGTGCCTATTAAGAAAACTAAGGGTAAGAAAAGCAATAAAGTCAAAGAAGTTGTTGATGAAAAAGGAAGAAATGGAGAATTATTATATACTAGTGATTATAAGAAACTAAGCACTAGTTTTTTTGAAATTAGAGATCAAAGTAATAACCTAGAGCTAGGCAAGAGCCTTATATCTGTTCCTGTTGTTTTTGCTGCAGGCTTAGCTAAGATTTGTGCTAAATTACTGACCTATATTCCTATGGAGTTGGGGGAATATTTAATAGGTAAACAAAATCTAATCGCAAAATTTTTTGGTTATTTTTTTTTATTTACTCCTGCAGTGGCAGTAAAGAATTCAGTAAATATGTTGGCTACCTTACTAAAGTTGCCAATCTGTGCATTTGTAGCAAATAAAGAAGAGTATGGTGATGCTTACTGGACTATGTGGAAATACCAATTGAAAGAATGTTGGCAGGAAGCAAAGAATGATTATTCGGTCATTAAAGATGGGAAAAGATCAGAGCTAGAGAAAAAAGATTACCCTAAACGTGAGATTGCAGGTACATGGAAAGAACTTGATGCTAAGAGGTCAATTATTGAGGAAGAGTTGGAAGGCAGGTTGAGCAAAGGTGATGAAAATATGGCTGATTCTGGGAAACAAGAAAAAGATTTAGAGCAAGACACAACGCAGCCAAGAACCCTAATACAAAGAAAAACTGGTTATGTTAGTAAATTGAACGAAGGGCGAGACCAAGACAAATGTGTTTCACAAATCCATAATTGATTTACTATTACTTTAAGTTAATATTTACTTTCTACCTTAACTATTCCATAACAAAAGCTTGCACACGTCTTGCCTTTAATATAAGTTATTAGTTATTTAGCTATTTTTTACTAAATGTGCCCTGTAATACTATGTGGTGGTAGTGGTAGTAGACTTTGGCCTTTATCTAAACCAAAGCAGTTTCATAAAATGTTTAGCCGTAGCACTCTGTTTCAGAGCACTTTGTTGAAATTAAAAGTGATTATATGCTACCCATAATTGCCACAAGTATGCAGGCTGCAGGAATATAAAGTGATTTTCGGGCTAATAAGAATTGGAACTGCAGTGGTGCTACTAATTTTAGCATTTCTTTGCGATAAAAACGAGACAATGTTAATTCTACCTTCAATCTATTTTATAGGCGGTTTAAATAATTTTTATACTTCTGTTGAGAAAGCATCTCAGCTAGCCTCTGAACTGACTCTATGGTTACATTTGGAGTGAAATTTCATGAGTTTAATCCTGAATACGGCTGTATCGATGTAGTGTATGATCAGAAAGAGAAATATTACGTAGTAAAAGATTTCATAAAAAAGCCTGAGCATAAACTAAGTAATTATCATTACTGGAACTCTGGCATATTTGTATTTAAAGCGAAACGCTATTGATTATTTGATAATGGAAAGAGCAAGAAATATTGCAATAATAGAAGCTAATTTTGATTGGATAGATGTGGGAACTTGGAGTTCAGTTTTAGGATTAAGTAAGAAGTTTGATAAAGAACCGGTATCATCCCAATACGTAACTAGAGAAAAAGAACCGATTTTGGCAACAGAAGGTGATGCAGAAAATTTGCTAGGTAAGGCTTATAAACAGCGAAATGTTTCAAATAAGAGCTTAATATCGTTTATTAAGAGTTAAGAAAAGAAAAGCGATAAAAAAAGAAGTTAAACCATGGGGATTTTATAGTGTAATTTTAATGTGCGAGAATTTTCTTGTAAATGCCTTTTTATAAATCCATTAAGTTGCATTTCTAAGCAATTCCATCACTGTAGGGATGAGTACCATATAGTACTGTCAGGAATTGGATATGTTAGTTTATACAATAAAGCACATGCTATAACAGAAGATTATGTGATAGAAATTCCAAGGAAATTTTTCCATAGGATTGAAAATAGAAGCACAAGCGCTTCACTTGAAATAGTTGAATTTCAAGTAGGTGAGCTTTTGTCTAATAATAATATAGTTAGATTAGATGATATATATGGAAGATTATAATGTTAAAGTATTGGATATACCCTATAAGCCTGCTAGATTAAAGGCAACCTAGTTTTTAGGTAAGGGGAAGTCTACGATTATATGGATCTTAAAAATATAATGTTTAATCTCAAGTAATGTCTATTGTCTTTGAAATTACTATGGCTGTTTGCTATTTGCGAGCAAAGAGTGCCAAATTTTGCTCTGTAATGACTTTGTTCTCTATTATCAGTATTGCTCTTGGAGTTGCGACGTTAATAGTGGTGATGTCTGTAATGAACGGATTTAGAGCAAGGTTGCTTGACTCAATACTTGGCATTGATGGCCATATCAATGTTTATTTTGATAGAAACATAAGTTCAGATTACCATGCAGTATTAGAATCTGTTAAGAAAATTCCAGGTGTATTAAAAGCAACCCTTATGACCAATGATCAAGTTATCGTTACAGCAAATGGCAGAATTGTTGGTGCTGTAGTGCGGGGTGTGTCGGCTAAAGATTTGCTTAATAATACTACTATTAAAAATAGTGTAATTGTAGGTGATGTAAAAAAATTCGATAAAGGAGTAGTAATAGGGGCGCGCTTAGCGGAAGTATTGGACGTTGGTTATGGAGATAAAATTGTGCTTATATCATCTGAGGGGTTTAATGCATTACTTAGTGAGGTGCCGAGAGTGAAAGAATATGAGGTCATAGCAATATTTGATATGGGCATGTTTGAGTATGATAATACCTTGATATACATGCCTATAAAATCAGCACAAGCTTTTTTTCACTATAGAGATAGTGCAAGAAACATAGAAGTGTTTGTGAATGATATTACTAAGGCTAATGAGCTAGCAAATATTATAGAAAAAGAAACAGGAATGGAAGCTAAAAGTTGGCAATTACAACAGAGCCACTATTTTAATGCTTTGGAGACTGAAAGAAATGTGATGTTTTTAATTCTTACTTTGATTATAATTGTAGCGGCATTTAATATTATCTCGAATTTAATGATGATAGTGCAAGAAAAAAAATCCGCGATTGCAATTATGCGCACATTTGGTGCAACAAGTGGGAGCATTATGCGCATATTTTGCATTTGTGGATTACTAATTGGTTTTACAGGAACTTGTCTTGGTTGTATTATAGGTGTTGTTTTTTCTCTCAATATTGAAAATATTAGAGTATTTTTAGAAAGCATTACTAACGTCAAGCTACTTGATCCTATGGTATACTTTTTTTCAAGTTTACCAGTAATATTAATCCCTCAAGACGTAGTAAATATTTCTGCACTTGCATTATTCTTATCATTTCTAGCGACAGTTGCTCCTGCATTACAGGCAGCTGCGCAAGATCCTGCGGAGATACTACGTTATGAATAATACTTGGCAAAAATGCATAGGCTGGTTCTTAATTGTGTTATTATTTGCTAGTTATATTACAATAAATAACATAGTGTTTTTAAAAGTAAATCAACAGGAGAGTGAGAACAATATAGAGGCTTTGACCGGGAACATAGATGAGCTTAGGGCGTTGCTTGAAATTAATCAGTCAAGAATAGAAAAAAAGATATTTGATTTCAAAAGAAGTTTGCATACTCAATGTGAACAGATAGGTGATGGTAGTGCAAGGTATAGGAATCTTGCAAAATTACTTTTGCTTGTGGTTAAGATGAAGAATTCATTATTGCAAGGAGCAAAATTTGATAATCATATAAATTCAATGAAACCTTTGATATCAGAGCTTGATGATCCAGAGATAGAGAATGCAGTGAATGAATTAGAAAGTTTAGAAGAGATAAATACTTTACATGAATTGAATTTATCTTTTGAAAAAACTATTGCTATTATTAACTACAATAAAGGTACACTGTTTCAAAAAATCTTTTCAAACTGGGTAAAAATACGAGATAAAAATGACCCGTTAAGAACAAAATTTGCAGAAATTGAGGAGTCAGTAAACAATAATGATTGGCAAAGTGTGGCCGCTGCAGTAGGCAGTTTTATAAACCCAGAATTCAAACCATGGCTTAATAAATTGAATAGTTTTATTGTGGCTTCTAAGAATATTTCAATAATATATCATCACTTATTACAATATATTTCATGATTTATTTTATAATTTTTGCTCTCTCATTTTTATTTGGCATATGGGCCAAGGTGAGTGGTGAAGTAGTGAAGCTAGAATTAGGCAGTTACACTATAAGTACTGATCTATATTTTATTATTTTTGCTTGTGTAGCTTTGTTGTTTTTATCAGTCACACTTGCACGCTTTTTTTCTTCCATTTCATCAACATTTGCCAATATAAGAAATAGAAAAAGAAACAGAGAAGAACTGCTTCTTTTTGAGGCATTTTTTAGCATAGATTTAGGTAATATAGAAGATGCTCATAGGCTAGTTAAGAGTCTAAATGAGGAAAACGATAGGTTATCTCTAATAAAGATTTTTAACTCAGGTAAGACGGGGAATTACAGCTTTTTTAGTAATGGTTTAACAGATATTGCAAGTAAAAATCGTAATTTAGCTCTGCTTCTAACTAATAAGCTGATTGCTCATCTCAAACAGGAAAGAACAATCTTTCAAAAATTCGTAGAGTATTGCTCTAGCTCAGTTAATGACAAAATTCTATCTATTCCCTTTCAGATAGAACACTGTGCACTGCAAGAAGATTGGGTCAATGCAATTTTGAGATTAAAGGAAGCTATTAAGTTCAACGTTTTTCTTCCCTTTGATTGTAAGAAGATGCTTGCAGTTTTTTATTGTGCTTTGGCAAAACAATATGAAAGTAAAGGAAATTTTAAAGAGGCTGTGAAGTCTTTATTTAGGGCACAAAGTTATTGTGTAACTTTTCAACCTATCAATTATTTAAAGGCAGAATTGTATATTAGGCTTGGAAAGATCAGAAAAGCTTCTGCAGTACTAGAGGCAGAGTACACAGTAAACCCTACTCCTCAATCAGCTAAAATTTACATCAGTTTGAATAGTGAAGGTGCTGAGAGGTTATATAACTTACGCCCTGATTATTATTTTAGTTATTGTTTACTTGCTTCATCCTCAATTAGTTCAGGTAAATACGATCTTGCGAGTCAACATCTAAATACTGCTATAAAAAAAGCTAATTACATGTCAATCTACCTCATTATGGTGCAGCTCAAGGTTGTGTTACAAGAGCAAGATCAGACAATTTATTGGCTAAACAAGATGGGCTCAGAAGCTTTGCCTGATCCGTGCTGGAAGTGTAAGAATTGTAATAAAGAACTAGAACGATGGGATTATAAATGTTCAAGCTGCAATGGCTTTAATTGTGTGTGTTATAGTTAGGTTAGTGGTGATTCTAGGCCAGATCTATGAACCAGTTTCAACTACTGATTCAAAAGCAGTCTTGTGCATTGCTGATGTTCTTTTCATTTATGTTGATATGTTTCAAGGTAGTAATTATGCTAATTTTATAAATTAGTTTTGTTTTTATGAAAGGTTACAATCTAAAAACCTTGCTTTATCAATATAACGAAACAGGACCTTTTTAGTAAGTTCAAAGTCTTCTAGGGTGTCTCCTTCGCACCTTGCTGTAATGCAGTTTTGTGTATTTGATACTCTAAGGAGCCACCATCCTTTATTATCGTTGCCGGTTACTTTAATACCATCAAGATCTGAAAATGCAATATTTTGTTGCTCTAGTGTTTTCTTTATTAATTCAATTATTTGAAATTTTTTTTCATCTTTAACCACAATCTTCACTTCATGGGTGATATATAGCTTTGGTAAATCCTCAATCATCTGAGATAGGCTCTGACTTTGCTTAAGTAAAATGTCAATGGCCTTAATAGCAGAATATAGTCCATCATCAAAACCTAGCTCGGAGAAGAAAAAATGCCCACTTAATTCACCAGCAAACTTTGCTCCTTCCTCTACCATCTTTTTCTTAACTAGTGAGTGCCCAGTAGCACAGGTAACCACTTGCCCTCCTAACTTGCTGACGAAATCATGCACTTTCATACTCATTTTTACATTGGCGATAACTTTGCTGTGTGGACATTCCTCTAATACTTCACGTACAAAAATCATAAATAAATGATCATTAGAAACAATACTGCCTTTATTATCAATTAAGCGCACCCTATCACTATCACCATCGAGTGCAATGCCGAGATCACATTTGTCTTGCTTTACAATATCAATAAGTTGAACGAGATTTTTTTCTTCTATGGGATCTGGATTATGCAATGGAAATACTCCATCTATAGAGTTATTAATTATAATATGTGTATGACCAGGTAAGATCGTTTCAATATACCTTAAGATTCCACTTGCTGGACTATTTCCACAATCCCAGGCTATCTTTAGTTTTTGTGTAGAATTGTTCTTTACCGCATTTTTTAATACGCGAATGTATTGGCTATATATATTTACATTGATTAAACTTCCAATTTTTGTACTGTTTTTAATTGAACTATTTATAATTTCCTTTGTTTCTTGATCTAAGTAAACTTTTTCACTACTGAAAAATTTAAAGCCATTATAGTCGCTTGGGTTGTGGGAGGCGGTTATTATAATGCCAAGGTCTGCCTGTGTGATTTGTGTTGCAGCGTAGAGCATAGGTGAAGAGCATAATCCAATGCGTATAACATTTGCTCCGGATAAAGTTAAGCCCCTAATTAATTCTTTTTCTATACTTGGTGAATCTATTCTACTGTCATAGCCTACACAAACATTAGCTACAGTCTGGCCAAACTTTCTGCCTATTTCATATCCATCGTTAATCTGTAGATCTTTGCCTACCACACCCCTAATATCATATTTTCTTATAATGGTATTGTCCATACTATACTGCTCAGAGTAACTACTATATAGCATTATCGACAAGCGCTCAAGTTTCTTCTTTATTTACTCGCGTAATTAATTAATTTTTAAGTTAAGTATATTAATATTTTATATATTCCCTAGAAATGTAAAATTATGCCAGAGGAGAACAGAGATTTCGTCTATGTCGGGAGAAAATGAAAATATATCTATTGAAGGTCAGAGTTTAGATGTAGATGAATGAAAGAAAAATAATATTTTAAGTTTTATTCAATCTTGCAGCAGCCTTCATGACACTATAGAGCAACTAGGAGGAAAAAATTTAGTCTAGTATTTTATTGATCTTTTGTACAAGAAAGAAGATGAGAATATTACAGAACAGGTAAATTTAAAGTGGAAAGGAGAATTTAAAAAATCAATAAATGAAACACATAAGGAATTTAAAGCATTCTTACCAAGCTAAAAATTCTTAGCGTATTCGACAAAAGATAGTAACTTTAACATCAGGTTTGAAAATAAAGAAGAATTAATAAAAATCAGTGATATTTTAAGAGCTAACAATGAAGATGAGGTTTATCACATATTTTTAGGAAAAGACAGTCAAATAGGTGCGTACAAGAAAAAGGCAATGAAAGGTGCTATGATTTTACTGGCTCTGGCCCATGTAAGATGACCATTAACTGGCAGGCTAAGGATCCTGAAGGGAATAGCATAAATTGTAGCATGACTGTAAAAGTAGGTCTGGTGGTATCCAAAGTGCTACTGGTGGGTTTAGTGTTTCGAAGTTCAAAAGTCCATTACCAGAAAGGAAAAAAAGTGAAATGTTAAAGTTGGTTGAACAGAATAAAGAAGTTTTTATTAATGGAAAAACTCTATATAAAGCTTTTACTGACATGGCCAGAGTGTAGACGATTAGCAAATGTCGGAGAAGGAAACGTTTACATGAAATCCACCTACATCACCGCAATCGTCTACGCAAAATAACAGTGGGTATTTTTTTCTCCTGGAAGCCTGTCCGCGTTTTCTTCACGCAGAAGTTCTTTTTTCATTGATAGCGAGGTTAACAGTGAAGATGAAATATATGAGAGTGATTCATATGATAACAAAGAAGTACATGAACGAGGGGAAATGAATTAGAGAATAGAGTAAAAGAATTAGAGAAAAAGAACAAGCATCTTGGAGGGGAAAATAAAGGGTTAGAAGGCCATAATGGAAAAATAACAGAGAAAAGTGATAAGAGGACAAGTGGATTAGTCAAGGAAAGGCAAATTTTGGAAAGGAAAGTTAAAAAGTTTAAAGCTGAATTGGAAAAAAAGATAAAAGAATTAGCTGGGAAGGATTGAGATATTAAGGGATTAAAATGAGAGATAGGCGTACTAGAACAAAGTCAAAAGGATAAAAATGCTAGAATAGCAGAATTGAAGAGTCAACTAAAAGAAGAAAAAAACAAGAGCCCAATTAACAGACAAGATTAACAAAGAGCTACGGAAAAGTTAGAGAAAGGTGAGGAAGTTAAGGAGAGAATGGGGAAAAAATTGAAAGAAGCCAAAGCTCAATTAGGTGTACTAGAGAAAGAAATGACAGAGATGACTGAAAACATAAAGGATGATTATAAACAACGCTTAGCAGAACTTTCATTAGAGCTAGACAAAGAGCGATTAGAGATTAAAGATTAGCTGAAGAGTTAAATAAACTGTAAGAAAAAGCTTTAGAAGAGGAAATTCAGCAACCTAATACAGATAAGAAGTCACCTGTAGGTAAAATAGAGAAGTAGATAAAGGTGAGGAAATAAGAAATTTGAAAGAGGAAATCGAGAGAAAAAATTTGGAGATAGAAAAGTTAAAGAAAAGTTTAGAGCAATTACAAGAAGAAAATGAGTAACTAGAATAAAAGCTACTGGGAATATCTTTAGAAGATCAAGAAGAGATTAGGAAAACAGAAATGCAACTTTGTAAAGTCATTAGCTTATTCTTTGATGAAAAAAACAATTATCTTGAAACAAAAGTATTCAATCGAGCTTATCTTATTGATGGAGAAAGCGAAGGTGCCAATACAGTATTGTTAAATCCGAGCTTAACTACCTGCTAAGAATTCAAAAATTAAACTAGACTAGGCTTAATCTGGTTGTTGTGACCTCTATCAATCGCATACATTATAGAACTTCTTGTACTACCTACTTACCATCTTCAGTAAGTAAACGCTAGTATTTTTTCTGGTTATGTGTTGGAATGAAATGAATTTTGTGTTGTTTGAAAGAGAGAACATGGATGACAAAAAAATGACAATACATAACAATTCTCAGTATCATTAGAGGGTTTTTTGCTTAAAGATATATTTTATTTCATTTAGAATATTTTACTTGGTTTATTTGTAATATAGTGAGTAAGTTACTGAAGAAATTTTACGGTATTATTTATTGTCTTTATCGTGCTTTGATTGACACAATTTATAATGACGGGATGGAACATGCGGGATACTTATCATTTTTAATCTTGTTGTCGATATTTCCGTTTCTCATCGTCTTAATGGCTTTGGCGTCAACATTTGCAAATTTCTTAGACCAATATAACATTGGCTGGACATTTATAATTGACAACATGCCACAGGACATTTTAGCATCTTTAATGCCGCGCATTAGGGAGATAATATCAGGTCCACCACAAAGTTTATTAACTTTGGCAATTGTGGGTGCTATTTGGACTGCTTCTTCGACAATTGAAGGGTTAAGAACGATATTAAATAAAGCCTATAAAGTTCCGGTTTCGCCTCCTTATGTATTAAGAAGAATATTAAGTATATTACAATTCTTAATAATTACGTTTATTATAACTCTAACTATAGTGTTTTCTACATTAGTTCCAATGCTAATCGATTTTTCTTACCATGGGCTAAGTTATACTAGGTATCTTCTCATTGAATTCGTACTTTTCATAGTAGTTTCCTGGCTATACTTTATGCTGCCCAACATAAGACAAAATGTGTCAGAGGTATTTCCTGGATCTTATATAGCTGTTATGCTTTGGACAGTTTCTGCTTCAGCTTTCAAACAATACTTAAGAGCTTCCTTTGACCAACTGGATTTAATATACGGGAGCTTGGGTGGCGTGGTAGTGTCATTACTGTTTTTTTATATGGTGAGTTTAATTTTTATATATGGAGCAAAGTTTAATTTTCAGCTAAAATGTTTTAATGGGTCTCGCTAAGGAGAAAGAAATGGGTAAGTTAGAAGGCAAAATAGCTTTAATTGCCGGGGCTTCAGGTGGAATGGGATCTGCCGTTGCAAAAAGGTTTGTGAGGGAAGGTGCATATGTAATTTTGATTTCAAGGTCTATTGATAATCTCAAGCAGCTATATGATGAAATCGAAAAGCTTGATGAATTCAAAGAGGGTTCTGTTAAGCTAATTCAGCTTGATCTTTTGGACTTTGAAAACGTAAAGATACTGGTAAATATGATAGAAAGCCTAAAATTATCAGAATCTGGGGTGCTTGATATATTAGTTGCATGTACTGGAATTTTAGGTAAATTTAATCCTGTTCATGACTGCGAGCTTGAAGAGCTACAGAATGTAATGAATACAAATTTTACTGCCAATTGGTACTTACTAAAAAACTTAGATCCAGTACTAAAAAAATCCAATTCTGGAAGAGTGATATTCATGACCTCAGAAATAACGCTTTCTCCTTCTTCTTATCCATATTGGGTACCTTATGCTGCAAGTAAAGCTGCACTGGAAATCATGGTAAAGATATATGCATCTGAGACAAAACATACAAAATTATGCGTGAATGCTGTGTATTCAGAAGGGCCTGTTGATAGTGAAATGTATAAGCAAGCATTTCCTGGAAAAGATATATCTGAATTGATATTACCTAATAAACTAACAGACAAATTTGTGGAGCTAGCTTCTGAAGATTGCGGCATATCAGGGCAAATTTTGCCACTAAGTAAATCCCTTGAGTAAATTGCGTGAACGTTGTGTTTTGAAATAAACATTTAAAATTACCTGCAATCGTTAGGCCTGCTATGCGAACATTGCAAAAGCAGTGAAATATTGTAGGAGTTTTGGGAATGTGATGTTCTACTACAAAGAAATGATATCAAAATTGCCAAGAGAAGAGCTGGGAAAAATGGATGAGGCTGTTGACGTAGATTATAGGGTTAGCAAACTTACGGGGAAAATGTTTTCAATTTATTGTTGTATAGCATACTGGAGAAAAATGAGCTGAACTTGCGAATAATTGAGGAAAATTATTGCCGCATGTTCAACTTGGATACATGCCATTCATCAGTAGCAAGCCGCTTAAAAACAATACCTGTTGAGTACTTTAAGAGGATTTTTTTATTCATGTTGTAGAGTTTTTGTAGCCTGGGGAGCTAACAAAAGTTGCTGATTATAGATTCCACGACACTTCAACTATCAGGTAAATTACTATAGCTTGGTATTTCCTGCAGAAACACGAAATATTGTAAAGAGACATGATAAAGTGCACTGTTGCAATGGATGGAAGGTTTGCAAAATTGTTTAATTTATGTACTCAGGCAGAAGATTTTTCGGATTATAAATCGTTCGGGAAAATGATTTTAAATCACGGTCAAGAGCAATTTGCATGTTTGACCGTGAGCTATAGAAACGTGCTCCTTTTGAGGAGTTTTTAGGGAAAAATGTACATTTTATCAATCATGGCAATGACAAATAAAATAGTTCGTATTCACACAAAAACTACAGGTGTACAAACGGAAACGCTTGAACTGACAGAAGATATGATAGTCCGGTTAGTGCAAAAGGTTAGAGGTTTTTGCAGTTTGAAATCAGGCCAATTAAAACAAAAAACCAAGAAAGTGGTGAGATTCTCACATTTTTAACCAATATTTATGAAATGTCTGCTGAGGAAATTTGTGCTTTTTACAAAAAGTACTGGTCAGTAGAAGTTTTCTTCAAATTTATTAAGCAGAAGCTCAATACCAAGCATTTTCTTAGGTACAGCAAAAACACAATTTTTGTTACATTGTACATGGTTCTCATCACCTCTGTTTTATTAATGGAATATAGGAAACGCAGTGAAGTCAAGAGTTACAAGTTTGCAAGGAGAGCGTTTGTAAATGAACTCAGGCTCGAAATCTTAAAATCTGTCATTGAATATTTTGGCGGAGACCCAGAAAAAGTCTACGATTATTACCTTTCTTCTTTTCCATAAGCAATGTTTTGTACAGCTGTGTGCTTAATACTGGGATCAGGTTATTTTTTTCTAGATTCCAGCATCACATGCTGAAATGACACCCTACTTTTTCTGGATCTCAAGTTTGGGTGACCTCTCTCTTAAATTGCTTTAGCCATAAACATTAAGAAATTTACTAAATAAAAAAAGGCAAAAGAATCCCCGTGGTTGGCTAGTTATTTACATTTAACTTTGAAACATGGTATTCTCTTATTCTAAATGCTTAATAACTGCAACTCAGTTACTTTTGAGCTGTAATCAGTCTAGATTATAAGCGTTAAGAAATTTACCAAGTAGCACTGAACAGAAGAAATCTATCAAACCAGGAAGAAGCTCCTTAATTTAAGTTTTTAGAACCACAGAGGCAATTACTGCTACTACAGGAAAGTTAGCACGTATCTTTTATCAAATGTTGAAATGTGTACAAGGATATGTGGAAAGAGATATAGGCTACTATGAAACACATTATAAAAAGAAAGTGTGAAAAATTTGATCAAAAGGGCACAGGAATTTGGTTATATGTTGGTTCAACGAGAGGAGTTGATTGAGGAAGTTTCTTGGGAAGAAAAAGGGCAAAAAAAAACCTAGTCAACATCTCTTGTAGGAACTTAGCATTAATGTCGTATATGCTTGATAAGTAGTCAACCTTGAAGAAGATTAGTTGGTTTTTT
>NZ_NJBR02000008.1:0-707 GCF_002204235.2 Wolbachia endosymbiont of Wuchereria bancrofti | reverse complement strand
GATGATTGTAGGAATTTGTATTTGAATTTGTAGATTTTTTTTGCAGGTTCTGCAAGAGTTGAAATAGAATTCATATTTAATGTTGACGGAATATTAACTGTTACTGCAAGAGAAAAAAAACTACTGAAATCGAGCAGACAGTTGAAATAAATTCAAGCTTTGGCTTAAGCGAAGCCGATATTCAAGACATGATTAGCCAGTCAATAAACAACTTCGATGAAAACATGAAAGCTCGTTTCCTTGCAGAAGCTAAAATTAATGGGAATAAGCTCACACATTTGGTTGAAAGTAATGATAATCTTTCCACTGATAAAAATCTAAAAAATCTGTTACAAAACACAAAAAACGTCTTACAAGGAATTGACTTGAATGAAATTAATAATGTTATCACTGAGCTGGAAAGCTCCTCTTTAGAGTTATGTGAATCAACAAATAAGTAGAGTTACGCAACCTTGTGCAATATCCTGTCTAATCTAAGAGCAATAGGTATTCTGAAGTTAAAAGGCAGCTAATCGACCTTCTCTAATTTAAACGATAAACCAACTATGCTTACACGTCCAATTATGTTTTTCATTGGTATAAAACCAACTTCAGGAAACCTACTATCCAAAGAATTATTTCTATTGTCCTCCATAACAAAAAATTGATTGTTAGGTACATAATAAACCGGAGTACCATATGATAGCTTATTAGAAACGTTATCTATC
>NZ_NJBR02000070.1:0-758 GCF_002204235.2 Wolbachia endosymbiont of Wuchereria bancrofti | reverse complement strand
AGCAAGGTTCGCATTTGCATATTTGTCACCGGAAGTTTTTATTTTAATGATCTCAACAGATAAACTAGAAAAAAAGTTTGCTTCCAAAGCTTGAGCAATTGCAAGACTGCTTCCTCTGGTACCTATTCTGATTAACATATACTAAGTAGTTTTGAGAAATTTGATTAACAAATTATTTCAGTTTTATGGCCTCATGTCTATCTTTTGTTTTCTATAAGAACTGAACTATACTTTGTATCGACAAATGGGTAAACATAAGCAAAGAAGAATTCTTGCAGCACATTAACGAAATTTTAAAAATGTTGCATTGTCTGCATTTTATCAGCATAATATAAAAGTAAATAATATAAATACTATGCCGATAAAGTTTATGCTAAATTATACGGTACCTTCAAGATTGCTAGCTGCCTTATGAGGATTAAAGCAGTAAAAGAAAAAGTGTTGTATTTGCCACTTACTGTATAGATATTTTCTTCTCTTCATGAAACTGTTTAGCTCTATACCACACACTATTCTACTATAACTGAAGGAAATCGATTCGAGCCTAAGCAGGTGAAGAAACTTTAAAAAATAAAGGTCACTTTCTGAAATATAGGAGAGATGAAAATGAGGTTAAAGGATATTATGCAGCTTTAACTCAAGTCAAGCAATGGGCAGCGAGGAGAATACCTATTACTGATACAATTTCCACTGCACAAGGAACGGATAGGCAATAATGGAAAAGAAGCCATACTGAAGTAAGTAAAATAGTGAAGTTT
>NZ_NJBR02000069.1:10940-18952 GCF_002204235.2 Wolbachia endosymbiont of Wuchereria bancrofti | reverse complement strand
CTCCTTCTCGCTCCGCAATAAAACAACTCTGCAATGTCACTTATTTGACCTATTAACAATGAGAATTGGTATAAGGACTCAGAGAACGAGTTTTAAAAGTGTTGACGAGAAAAAAATGACTATGGATGCAGTAAGCAAGATGTTCAAAATTGATGAAAAGACTATATATTAGTGGAGGAAAAGAAGAGAAGAAACAAGAGGTATAAAACCATCTTCAGGCTACCAAAAGGGGTATGACCATAAGATTAAGGACATAGACAAATTTGTCAAGTTCCTGAGTAAAAATCGGGAAATTACGATTGAAAAGATAGTTGGGAAATTTGGTAATATATGCAAGAGTATGGTGTATAACTATCTTAAGAAAGTAAATTATATATAAGAAAAACTTTTCTCTATCAGGAAAGAGATGAGGAGAAACGAAAGGAATTCATAAAAAAATAGTAGAAATAAACGAAGAAAATTTAGTATTCATTGATGAATCAGGTATAAAAGATAATGAGTTTTATACGTATGGATGGGCTGCAAGAGGCGAAAGATTGTTTGCAGAAAAAACAGGATACAAAAGAAAAAGGGTGTGCATAATTAGAGCACTCAATGAAGGAAAAGTTGAAGCACCAGTATAATTGAAGGGTATTACAACAGCGAAATTTTTGAAGCTTATGTTAAAATGTGCTTATTCCGATATTAAAACCTGGGCAAACTATTATTCTCGATAATGCGAGCTTTCATAAGTCTGAAAGGACGAGAAAATTAATAGAAACTGTTGGATATAAAATTTTATTTTTGCTGCCATGCTCACCTAACTTAAATCCAGTTGAGAAGTTCTGGTTTGCTGTCAAGCATGCCGTAGGAAAAACTCTGTCAAACTTTTGGCTTGATATCAATTCGACATCGATTTTGTCTTTCAGCATCGGGAAACCTTATCTCAGTTAGCTATAAGAGATTGTCCGGAGACTAAAATAAGGGTATAGTGTTAAGAGATATAAAATGAGGTAAGAGATAAGGAAAAATATCCAACAGACTTAAGTGAAAGGGAGTGGGCTCGAATAGAAAAATACTTTAGGGTATCGTACAGAAAAGAGGAAGACTGCCAAAGTAGAAATATTATAAGCAATTTTCTATGTACTATGTGCAGGGTGCCAATAGCATTATTTGCTGAATGGCTTTCTATTCTGGAAAACTGTATATGAGCAATTCATGCAATGGAAAAAGCAAGGTACCTTTGAAAAAATGAGTTGTGAAATTACCAAATGTAGCAGGAAAAAATAGGAAGAAATGAGCAGCCGAGCGCTTGCATAGTAGACAGCCAGTCTATTGGAACTACAGAAAAAGAGGGAGTAAAGGTTATGATGGGGGTAAAAAAAATAAGAGGTAGAAAAAGGCATATGGTTATAGATACTCGGGGTTTTATACTGAGTTGTTGTGTGGGAGCTGCCAGTGAGAATGACAGAGATGGAGTAAAGGTAGTGTTAAACAAGACGAGAGAAAAATATACTGGAGTTAAGAAAATGTGGGCTGATATGGAATATCAAAGCAAAAATTTAAAGATATATATAAAGGAAGAATATGGGATGGACGTTGAAATTGTGAAAAGGCCTCCATGTGGGTTTTGGATATATAAAGACACACCACTTGCATTGCTACCAGCAAGAGAACAGGGATTTAAAATACAGCCAAGAAGGTGGTTTGTAGAGGGGACCTTTGCCTGAGTCTCTAGGAATAGAAGGCTATCAAAAGAGTACGATTTGCTTACAACATCTACTGAAAATTTTATATATCTTACTATGAATAAGGTTATATTAAAGAGGAAATGTGTCCAATTTTACTAATTTCTGGACGACCTCTGAATTGTATCTGTGCAGTTTTTGACAAGTTCAAAAATACATGCTGTAAAAGCCATAAGCTCTGATTAGGAAAAATGGTAGCATGGTTGATGTAGATAGTATTAGTTGATAATTTGTGAATTTTTCTAAAGAAGTTATCTCCTTTTGCTTTCTTGATGCTTATGTATTTCTGAGTATAACCTTGGGTTCAAAAGAAACTATTGGCTGTTCCACATCTTCAACTTTTTCTAGTTTTGTGTTGGGCTTTAATAAGGTTGTACAACGTAGAACCTGTACAAGCTGATCCAGTAATTTCCACGATCGCTTCTATTATAGGCATTTCTAGCACATGAAATGTAACACTACTTACAATGACACTGCACTAACAACACTAGCCACAATTGATCAATATGCTCTTTATTGATGATTTTTCTTTTGCAGAATTTCCTTTGTAGATTCACTACATGGTTCAGCAGAAGAGATGTCATTATAGGCATTTGGCTCTTGTGCGGAGGTGTCTACTGAAGTATTATAGGCCTCTTCTCTACTTTCACATATGGATTGAGAAATTCTGAGATCTTTACTATTTATATTGATATCTTTATATAATTGGGTATCAGTTTCTGCATCTGTTGTCATATTTGCAGTCTTTTCATGTTCCTCTACATTAAAACTACCTTTAACTTTCTCAACGTTTTCTGGTATATTAGAAGTCTTTAATTCCTCTGTGTCAGCTGCAGTAATGGTTATCAGGCTGCCCTTCCAATCTTTGAATCTTTTAACAATAGCTTTTCTTATTTTTTTTTGCATTTTCATGATGTTTTTTCCTTTCCATTAAGTTTGTTAATTGAGTCGAAATAGCGAACCAGTTCACCACATAAGTTTAGTGCTTTCTCAATCAAAGATATTTTACTATTTGAAATATCTTCCTTATGAAAATTTAGCCTATCTTTTACATTGAAACAGTGTTAACAAGATTTGTCTTTTTTAGAATATAATAAACCCCTAGGGAGTATCTTATTGAATTCTATAATATTATTTTTTGTATTATTGTAATATTTATCATTATAATGAGGCTAGCGAAGTTTGTTAAATAGTTTTTGCATTTCTGTAAGTTACTTTGGTGACTGGTAGCTGTGCAACTAGTTTACTATGTTACAACTTTTGATGCTGAGAGATCTGATTTCTTGATTTAAAGTTTTTATTGTTTATAGAGGATAAACTGATACAATAAACGAGTTAAAGGTAAAGAAAGCTTTAAGTTATGCAAGATGATAAAAAAAACAACGATAGAAGAGGAAAAGGGCGTATTAGGCTGGATAGAGTATAGATTACCTATATTTTCTTTTCTAAAACATATTGCTTCTTACCAAGTGCCAAAAAACTTAAATTATGCTTGGAACTTCGGTTCTTTGGCTGGTATAGCGCTAATTTTACAAATAATAACGGGTATATTTCTTGCTATGCACTACACTCCACATGTTGATCATGCGTTTAACAGCGTGGAGCACATAATGCGTGACGTAAATTATGGATGGCTGATACGCTACACTCATGCTGTTGGAGCGTCGCTCTTCTTTATGGTAGTCTATGTTCATATGATGCGCGGGTTATATTATGGGTCTTATAAAAGGCCACGAGAAATGGTGTAGTTTATAGATATATTTATATTTTTTGCAATGATGGCAACAGCATTTATGGGATATGTTCTTCCCTGGGGGCAAATGAGTTTTTGGGGTGCAACGGTTATAACCAACTTATTTTCAGCAATACCCTTAGTTGGCAATAAAATAGTTATGTGGTTATGGGGTGGTTTTTCCGTTGATAACCCAACACTTAATCGTTTTTTTGCTCTGCATTATCTTTTACCCTTTGTTATTATCGCTTTAGCTATGCTGCATATTATTGCTCTACATAGATTTGGTTCTGGTAACCCAAGTGGGGTAGAAGTAAAATCAGGTAAGGATACCATTCCACTCTACCCTTATTATATAGTAAAGGATTGCATAACCTTTGGTCTGTTTTTTATAGTTTTATTTACGTTTGTTTTCTATGCTCCCAATTATCTTGGTCATCCCTCTAATTATATAGAGGCTGATTCTATGGTCACTCCTATTCATATAGTACCAGAATGGTACTTTTTACCTTTTTATACAATGCTGCGCTCAATTCCAGATAAACTTGCTGGTGTGCTTACTATGTTTGGGTCTATTTTAGTGTGGTTTCTATTGCCTTGGCTTGATAAAGCAAAAGTTAAAAGCGGTGCTTATCGCCCATTATTCAAAAAGTTTTTTTTGGTTTTTGCAGTAAATTTTGCATTTCTTGCTTGGCTTGGGGGACAGGAAGTCAAAGAACCTTACATCACTCTAAGTAGGCTTTCTACTCTTTATTACTTTGCATACTTTATAGTAGTTTTACCACTGCTTAGTAAGTATGAGAAGCCAAAGGAATTACCAAAAACCATAAGTGATTTTGTACCGGAGATGAAATAATGCTGGTTAAGAATATATTAGCTGTGTTTTGTGCATTACTTCTTGCTAATTCTGTGTGTGCAGAAGAATTTGTACCTTCTCCAAATAAAAAAATGGACTGGAGCTTTGATGGAGCTACTGGATTCTTTGATAGGGAGTCAATCCAGCGTGGTTATAAAGTATATAAGGAAGTCTGTGCTGCTTGTCACTCAATGAATAGAATAGCGTTTCGTGATTTGCAAGATGTTGGTTTTTCTGAAGATGATGTAAAGCAGATTGCAGCTTCTTACCAAGTTAAAGATGGTCCAAATGATCTGGGTGAAATGTTCGATAGACCTGGAATACCTTCAGATTATTTTATTGCACCTTTTGATACGAAAGAAGTAGCTGCAGCAAGTAATAATGGTGCAGTTCCACCGGACTTATCACTCATTATTAAAGCAAGACACGATAGTGCAAATTATGTCTATTCGCTTTTAACGGGCTATCGAAACGGTGAGCAAGATGAGAATGGTTTATATTTTAATCCATATTTCCCAACAGGTAAATTAGCTATGGCACCACCGCTATCTGAAGGAATGGTAGAATATGATGGTGCAAGACAAGCTACAGTTGAAAATATGGCGTACGATGTAGTAAATTTTTTACAGTGGGCAGCAGAGCCAGAACTAGAACGCCGACATAAGCTTGGATTTAAAATAGTGACGTATTTTGTAATCTTAACAGTGTTTGTTGTACTAACCAACAAAAGGATTTGGAGCAAGCTCTATAAAAAGAAAAAATAGAGTTTTTTTTGTATCCATTGACACTCACTTTTATACCTTATTTACTCTAGTAAGATAACAAATATATGATAATATAGGAATTATGAAATTTCAACTAGTTACGCATTTTCAACCAGCTGGAGATCAACCGCAGGCAATAGATAGTCTAGTTGCAGGACTAAATGACAATAAAAGAGATCAGGTCTTACTTGGAGTTACTGGTTCTGGGAAGACTTTCACTATGGCAAATGTTATTGCAAGGACAAACAGACCTGCTCTCATCATTGCTCACAATAAAACTTTAGCAGCGCAGCTTTATGAGGAAATGAAAGGGTTTTTTCCCCATAATGCTGTTGAATACTTCATTTCTTATTATGATTACTATCAGCCTGAAGCTTATTTGCCACAAACTGACACTTATATTGAAAAAGATTCTGTAATCAATGAAAAAATTGATATGCTGCGTTATTCTGCCGTTTGCTCCCTTTTAGGGCGCAGGGATACAATTGTAATTGCCAGTGTTTCCTGCATATACGGTCTTGGTTCGCCTGAAAGCTGCCTCAGTATGACCATAACTTTAAGTACTGGGGATAAAATTCGTGTTAATGATTTCCTGAATAATTTAGCTAGTCTCCAGTATAAGCGCTCTGATATCAGATTTGAGAGAGGATATTTTAGAATGCGCGGCGATATTATCGATATATTTCCTGCCTATTACGAAGACAAAGCTTGGCGTTTATCGCTGGTTGGCAATGAGATAGAAGGGATCTCTGAAATTAATGCTATAACGGGTGATATTGTCAAATGCATAGATAAAATCACCATTTTTCCCAATAGCTATCATATTACATCACGTGAGACTCTGTTGCGTGCGATTCAGCCAATTAGAGAAGAACTAAATGAACGCTTGGATTATTACTACTCGCAAAACAAAATTGTTGAAGCAAGACGCCTTGAACAGCGTACCAATTTTGATATCGAAATGATGGTAGCAACAGGAACGTGTAAAGGTATTGAAAATTATTCGCGTTATCTCTATGGAATGGAAGCTGGAGATGCACCGCCTACGTTGTTTGAATATTTACCTGAGGATGTAATTTTATTTGTTGATGAAAGTCATGTTACTGTTCCTCAGATTGGTGCAATGTATAGTGGTAATGAGTCACGTAAAAAAAAATTGATCGGCCACGGCTTCCGACTTCCTTCCGCTTTCGATAACCGTCCGTTGAAGTTTAAGGAGTGGGAGTCAGTGCGGCCGCAGACTATTTACATTTCAGCCACTCCCGGAAAATATGAGTTGGCAAGAACAAATAACTTGTTTGTAGAGCAAGTTATTCGTCCAACAGGACTTACGGATCCAATCTGCATTGTAAAACCAACGGAGACTCAAGTTTACAATGTGGTTCACGAGGCACAAGTGACAATAAAGAAAGGATTTTGTGTTCTAATTACTACATTGACCAAAAAAATGGCAGACAAGCTAGCTGAACATATGAGCGAGTTAAATATGAAAGTGAGTTATTTGCATTCAGATATTGGTGCGCTAGAGAGAATTGACACTATATACAAATTAAGATCGAAAGAAATTGATGTTCTAATCGGTGTTAACTTGCTGCGGGAGGGTCTTGATATTCCAGAGTGTAGTTTGGTTGCAATTTTGGATGCTGATAAAGAAGGATTTTTGCGATCAGAGACTTCACTCATTCAAACGATCGGTCGTGCTGCACGTAACGCTGAAGGCAGGGCAATTTTATATGCAGGTAAAGTCACCGGTTCCATTGACCGTGCATTAAAAGAGACTGAAAGAAGAAGAAAAAAAACAAAAGGAATATAGTGTCTTGCATAATGTTTTACCCAAGACTATAATAAAACCTATATCAAATACTTTAAAAGAAAAAGTGGTGATGAAGGTAACAACAATCGGTATGAATAAGGATGATGTAAGCAGTTTAAGAAAACAGATGTTAGCACATGCCAAGAACTTAGAATTTGAAGAAGCAGCTAAAATCAAAAATATTATTGGAAGGATAAATAATCTGTGATATAATGTGCATCATTTAAAAAAGTAAGTAATTTTATTGATGCATTTAGGATTAATACACATTAAATATTTAGTACTATAAAATTAAATTATTAAGTTTGATGGCAGAAGAGATTAACATTATGAATGATTTCACTAATAACAATAATTCAAGCGACAGTTCAATTTTCCAAGGAAAAATCTGTCCAGAAGATTTAAATAAGGCTCAGGAAGTAAATGAACTCAAAGAGGTAACGGAGGAGCTTTTTAAGAAGATTGAGCTGCAAAAGCAGGAATATGAAGGGTTAGGGAAGGAAGCGAGCAGTGAAATACAAGGAATGTTTACTCCAGTAATGCTGGGTGATGATAATCCAACAGATGGTGGTATAGTAGAAGAAATATTGGCGGAACTTGGGAAATTTTTTCAATCTTTATTAAGTGAATTTGAAATAGAGTTGGACCCAAAAACCTACGAGATGATCAATGGAAAAAGGGAGAAAAATTGGCTTGCTGCGATAATTAAATTTTTGCATGATAAGCTTAAGGAATTAGTTGAGAAGGTCTTTTCTTGCGATTTAAGTTTTGATGAGAGGATCGATAAAGAGATAAAGGAATTAGAGGAAAAGTTGCTAAGTGGTGGTTTCTCCAAAGAAGAGGAAGTAGCAGTACTGGAAAAGCTAGAAGTCCTGCGTGAGCTCAAATTGAAACTTCAAATGGCAGTAGCTGGATGGATTGTAGCGATGGTTGCTGAAATCTTTGCAGTTGAGCTAGTGGTTGCAGCGGAAGGAACAGGGACAGCTAAAGAAGAAGACAAAAAAGCGGAAAAAACGTCGTCGAAAAAAGAAGTAGAGGTTTGTAAAGAAATAGGAATAAAAGTAGGTGAGGATGAGAAATTGCGAATCTTGCCAATATCTCTTTTCGTAATTTCAGGCCA
>NZ_NJBR02000069.1:6702-10877 GCF_002204235.2 Wolbachia endosymbiont of Wuchereria bancrofti | reverse complement strand
CTCCATTCAAGCCAGAAGAGCAGAATCTTTTACGGGATTCTCTGAAAAAGATGATTCATGGACCTGAGCATGATATGGATAGGGAAAATTGTGAGGTAAAAGAAACAAAAGTGGAGGAAAATAAACAAGTGGAAGAATTAATTGCTGTACGTCCGACTGCTTCAGGGCAGCCTGCAACAAATACAATGGGGCTGAAGGATACTCAAAGAGATAACAGTGATTGGAAAGAAATGAAAGGTCAAGGTAAGAATAATACTTGTAAGAAAACTTTAAGGCAATCTAATCGAGGATTTATTTCCAACGGCAATACTTCAAGGCAGCCTGCTCAGGGTTCTGTTTTTAGTAGAGAAGCTCCAGAACAACTAGCTCAGGAATATGTTTTTAACGGGGAAGCTTCAACTCAACATGCTACAAAATCTGTTTCTAATAGAGGGTCTTCAGGGCAACCTATGAAAGGTTCTGTTGTTGGTAGTGAATATGATTTTAGTACTTGGAGTAATGCTGAATAATGAAGCTCAACAAAGTTCTGTGAATAATACCCAACCAACAAGTGAGTGTAATGATGTAAAAGTTAATAATCATGTAAACTCAATGGGAAGGGCACAAGGAGAAGCACAATCAAGATAACAAGGGGGTGTCATTCCAGCGCGTAACGTTAGAATCCAGGAATATAAAAAAGATGAATAAAATTTTTTGAAAAAATATAAAAAAATGTTTGCACTGATGATTTATTTATTATATACTAATTACATAATATTTTTACTTAGGAGGTGATATGCATGGCGATAAAGGTTTTAAAGGAATGGAAGAGTGGAAACTTAGGAATGAAAAAGGTGAAGGTGGTGGAATAGTAGTGCGAGTTAAAGGAGCAAGGTATGATGATCATAACGATGTAGCAAGAAGAATACAAGAAAGAGAACGTGAGCATCAGTCTAATCAGCCTAGTAGCTCTATGGGCGGGTGTTACTCTAGTGGAGCTAGTAGCAGTCAGAAAAGATAATTATTCTTATTTAGAAATAGGGGGGGTATATGCCTAATATAAAAAAAACAGTAAGTGCACTGGTTAGTGCTTTTAATGTAAATAATTATGCTCGTCGTATAATTGACACGAATTTTTCTGTGCAAAGGAGGGACAAGAGAGACTGTCTCATAGTTTCATTTGATAAAGGTATGGATGATTATCAGTGTAAAAGATACCTAAGTGATATAAAAAGAAGTATAATATGTGAATTCTACGATGTTGAGAAAGGTAATGATAAAGAAATATTAAATACAGCTGAGTTAATTTTTGATATAAAGTCTTTTCCATTTGATCTTAGTAAAGGAGAGTGGTATTTAGATGAAGATAATAGTAGGCTTGAGTTTGTAACGCCTATTGATCCAGGTGTAATTTTTAATTTAAAGTCTCATTTAGCTGCTTCGCTTGCAAAAGATGTTCGAGTAGATATGCCAACTTCTACTATGTTT
Organism: Wolbachia endosymbiont of Wuchereria bancrofti; assembly: GCF_002204235.2. Lineage (NCBI taxonomy): Bacteria > Pseudomonadati > Pseudomonadota > Alphaproteobacteria > Rickettsiales > Anaplasmataceae > Wolbachia > Wolbachia endosymbiont of Wuchereria bancrofti. The sequence goes on along the minus strand of NZ_NJBR02000069.1, from coordinate 9,410 downwards.
ATTAAAGCACCTAACAAAGAAGGTTATTTGTGGCAGGGTGAATTTTCTAATACAAGGTTATGTGAGGAATTTGTAAATTTGTTTTTATCAGGTATGGAGCAAAGATATGAAAATGTTCCTCAGAAACCTTTGAAAGTGAAGGACAATGATGTATATATAAAAGATATTTTTAATGATATTCAGTTTGTTGATAGTATAACACGGTATGCTGCATGGCTTGTAGGGATGTACCTTGGAGTTAGCAGTAGTGATAACCATAAAGTGAAGTTATTTAAAGATATGATAATAGAGTCTGTTTATCAATCAACGGGAATAATAATAGCTGGTTTTATGTGTGCTTCTCCTCTAGGTAAAAAAGAAGCCTCAATCCTTATACCTGTTATACGAAGTTGTAAAGGGGCTAGGTTATTAACATGTAAAGAAGCTTTAATTCTAAATGAGACATTTAATGGTGCTGTGTTTGATGATATTAGTGGTGATACTCAAGCAGCATTAACAATAAATGGAAGCAGTTGAGTATGTGGTATAAACTTTTCTAACCCAGAGATTTCTCACTGTGTAATAAATAAAATCATAGAAAACTCCGTAATCAATGAAGATCATGAGTTAGCCATCCCTTATGAGCCTTTAAAAAGATCATTTGCGGTTGATGATGAAGCGCAAGAATACATTCTGCAGCGTTTTATATTTAGTTTACCTCTTGATAATAGTGAGAAATCAAAAACAGAAATATTAGGCTCTCTCTTTTCTCCTAAAGGTAGGGAGAAGCTATACTCAATTCTTTCTTTATCTTATGAAAGAAAGAAACTATATTCAGAATTCTATGTTTCTCCTGAACAGAGTGACCAACTGGAATTAAAGTGGCGCTCACTTCATGAGCAGTCACTAACACACTTAAAGTCTCCTAGATGTAGTCCAAAAGAAAAGGAGCTACTGCACAATACTATAGATTCAGGTGAAGGTAGTGATCGGTCTATAAGTGCTGCTGAGGTAAGTGCTGATAGTGAATCTCCTTGGGGACTATTAAGTAAAATACCAGGTATAAAAAGGCTTTCTCCTCTGTCACCACGGCATACGACAACTGCTGATACTAACAGTAAAGTAAGTAAAGCTGCTAGTCAGGAGGAGCAAATAAGAGAAAGGCATAAGTCTAACATTTCTGTTATTTCTACAGACAGTGCTATTTCTTGTAAATCAGGTTCACCACAATCTACAAATAAAGGTGGTACGATTGATAGTGGTATAGGTTCCTTGCGGTGGTCGAGTGTTATTGACGTTGTGGAATCTAGTAGTGAAGGTAAATTCCCTCGAGGTTCTTTTCAGTATGCTTCATCAGTAAGTAGTTTATCAACTACAAGCAGTGATTCTGTATCAAGTGACATATCAAACAGAACTATTATGCCAAGTAAAACAATTGATGTGTCGCGTTATAATAGAGAACATGGTCCTTCTGTACTGTATAATGAAGGTAAAGGTATTGATAAAAAAAAACTTGGTCTAGAGCTTACATTTGAACCTAGCAAGTATCACATACCACGTTCTAAAGGAAATAATTTGCCGTACCATTGTAAATGCACTGACACTGATTTATCATCCTCAAATCCTAGTGCTCCTATGAAGGGATCTAAAGATAAGCGGCCATCTTCACATTTGGATTCTATTAGTACAAGTGGGGCTAAGACTTTCTTTAAGGATCTATTTTAATTCTTTAAGCTATTGGATTTGTTTATTTAATATATCTTATTTCACTATAACCACTCAACCAGGGTCAGAGGTAAAATCCTGGCCCTTTTTGGGATATAACTATATGGACATTGGATTTGAGAACAATTTCCATTGGGGGAGAAGGGTGTTGTGTCATCCAAGTAGCCTCCTTTTCCTGTCATTCCGTGTCCTCTCTTGTCATGCCAGTGTGTGACACTAGCATCTAGCCTTTTATTTCGTGATTCCAGCTAGCTTTGTTGCATCGCAACCTATGAAAAGTTAACTATAGTTAAGGTTATAGTTAACCTATTGAAAATCTTGTTTTTTTTGCAATCAATCTGATCAAATAGTAATTCGTTATTTGTGTTAACAAAATTCAATTCTGTTCAAAATAGCTAAAGCATTGAAATTCTTGAATTTTAGCTAAATGGTAGTGAAATTTCTTTTATAAAAGTTTAGGTATTCTACTGAACGTTCTTATTTACTGATATTCTTTCTCAGTTTCAACTACTTGCATGATATCAAGTAGTAACCTCTTACTCAAATATGTAAAAAGTCTTATAATAAAATTGGTTAAATTTTTAACCAATTCAGAAAAAGGCAAAAGAAGCCCTAACTCTACTATCTATTTTCAGTATCGGCATTTTTTAAGTCTTAAAGCTTTATAAGCGCGTTTCGACTTGTATAGTAAAACCTAGATGTTGTTGAAGACATAGGGTGCGCATAGGCAAAAATTAGAAAATAAGACGCTAATCATGTTATACTCCTGCCGTTCATCTGCACAGATAAAGATAACTAAATACCTCTAGCATTATGATAAGAGGATTGGCGAGGCTTATATAATGTCAAGTAATTTTTGCATTTTTGTGTGGGGGATAACTTGGAAGACACCTTTCTAGTAGACTGAAATCACGTTTATGGACTTAGTGATGAGATTACTTCTTCAACTTTATCGAAGTGAAAAACTGATTCCCATTGCGGTAAATAAGCAACATTATTGATTC
>NZ_NJBR02000069.1:0-6646 GCF_002204235.2 Wolbachia endosymbiont of Wuchereria bancrofti | reverse complement strand
AAATTAGAATCTTTACCGCTTTTCTTTATTGCTAAATTAACTTGTTTTTGAAAATTTTCAGTATTTTCTATATCAACTCCATCTAGTTGAATAATGATGTCTCCTTTTTTGATACCACGCAGTGTAGCGTTACTATTACTATCTACATTGGTAACTATCACACCTTTTATAGGCGTGTCATTTTTACTTTCTTTTGGCTCTTTTGGTAGATTTGAAACAGTTAAACCAGTTATATAGTTAGATATTGATTTATTTTCTTCTATGTTGCTATCTTTGCTGTCATTTACAGATTCTTCGATAACAACTTTAACATTAACTTCTTTACCTTTTCTCAATAGCTTAATTTGCACTTTTTTTCCAGGTTCAGTCCTTGAGACCATTTGAGGTAGTTGTGTCATTCTATCAATTTTTTTACCATCAAATTCTAATAATATGTCACCTACCTTAATACCACCTTTTTCTGCAGGACTATCCTTCACTATGTTTGCAACCAGTGCACCTTTTACGTCTTTTCAACCTAAAGATTCAGCAAATTCTCTTGTTATAGGCTGAACTTGTACGCCAAGCCAACCGTGTTTTATTTTTTACCACTTTTTAATGTGTCAATAATAGATATAGCTAGATTAGATGGTATAGCAAAGCCTATACCCACATTGCCGCCAGACTCAGATGGGGAATAAATAGCAGTGTTAATACCTATAACTTTTCCATTTAAATCAAATAATGGACCTCCAGAGTTGCCTCTGTTAATTGCAGCATCAGTTTGAATAAACTCACTCGTGGTGCCAATACTAATATCCCTGGACCTTGCAGATATAATTCCTGTGCTTACAGAACCACCTAAACCAAATGGGTTACCTATTGCCATAACCGTATCACCAACCCTTGCTTTATCGGAATTACTAAACGTTACAAAGGAAAGGTCTTTGTCAGCTTTGATCTTAAGCACAGCGAGGTCAGTTCTTGCATCGTAACTCAAAACTTCTGCTTTGAAATAAGTGTTATCATTCATAGTAACTGTGATGTCTTGGGCGTTTTTAATAACGTGATAATTGGTTACTATAGTTCCACTTTTATCTATAATAAATCCGGATCCAAGCAATACCACTTCTCTGTTGATACTAGGGTTCCTATCTGTAAAAAACTGATCAAAATGCTCAAAAAACTCTCTAAAATCGTCAAAGAAATTATTTCTTGGTGCAAAAGGGGTTTTAGTTCTATTGTTATTTTCTTGCTTAACTATTTGTTCACTTGAGATGTTTACAACTGCAGGAATAAGTTCTTCCACTAGATCAGCAAGCCCTTGATTACAGTTGCATACATGGGTATTAGTGTCTGAGACCTTTTTTGTACTCCAATCAAACATATTAGCATACGAAGAAAATGAAATCAGAAAACATGCAAATATAGATAAAACCTTATTTTTCATAAACTATTTCCATCCCTTATTCAAAATATTTAAGAAATTATTATTTAGTGAAAGTACAAATTTAGTGTTATTTTCAGTAAATGATTTACTGTAAGCTCTCATAGAGCGATAAAAGTTAAAAAACTCTTCATCAACTTTAAATGCACTATTATAAATTCTAGTTGCTTCAGCATAGCCACGACCTCTTATTTCATAGGCTTCTCTTACTGCACTAGCAATAATTTCCCTTTTTAGTTTATCAGCTTTTGATCTAATTTCCTGCCCTTCTTGTTCTCCTTCTGCTCTGATTTCTTTTGCTTCTTTTTCTCTTTCAGTTTGCATACGCCGAAATATTGCAGAGCTATTTTCCTCTGGTAAATCTGTTCTCTTAATCCTGACATCTATTATTTCTATACCGAATTTTCCAGCTTCAGAGTAAACTCCACGTTGGATTAGTTGCATGACTTCTGATCTTTTTTCATTTAATAAACTAATTAATGAAAACCTCCCTATATTTTCCCTTATATGAGCTTCCATGATTGGATATAATCTTCTGACTAACCCTGATTCATTTCCTACAGTTTGGTAAAAAGTGATAGGATCTACTATTTTATATTTTGCATAAGCATCTACTATGACACGTTTTTGATCTGCAGTTATCACTTCCCTTGGAGTTTTGTCAGGACTTAAATCTAAAACCCTCTTATCAAGAAATTCTACATTATTTATAAGTGGTAACTTGAAATATAAGCCGCTTTTTCTAATATCTCTTACAAATTTACCCAGTTGTATAACTATTGCTTGCTTTGTTTCTTGCACAACAAATATTGAATTGGATAGAACGATCAACAAGATAGCAAATATAGAAACAAAAGCAATTTTAATGTTACTACGCATGATTATTTTCCCAAATTTGTAAGAGGTAAATAAGAAAACATACCTTTCAAATCTTCAGTGACAACAACTTTATCTACTTTATTAAAGATATTTTCCATGGTTTCAAGATAAATACGATTTTTTACGAGAGAAGGATTTTGCTTGTATTCCTCATAAAGAGATAAAAAGCGATTTGCATTACCTTTTGCTTCATTTATTATTTCATTTTCATATGCTTCCGCATCTAATTTTATCTTTATTGCCTCACCCTTTGCTCGAGGTATAATATCATTGCTATAAGCATATGCCTCATTTATAGTACGCTCTTTATCTGCGCGAGCACTTTGTACATCTCTAAATGAGCTAATTACTTTTTCTGGTGGGTCGATTTTTTTCATTTGAACAGATAAGATTTCTATGCCCATTTGATATCCGTCAAGAATTTGTTGCAATAAAATTCTAGTGTCTCTGGAAATTTCAGCTCTGCCTTGACCTTCGAGTGCAAAAGAGATCGTGTTTTTGCCTATTATTTCTCTCATAGCACTCTCGGCAGCATTTTTAACACTAAAACCAGGTTTATAATCCCTTACTTTGAATAAATAATCCTTAGCGTCCCTAACGCGCCATTGGACCTCAAAGTTAACGTTAACTATATTCTCATCTCCAGTGAGCATCACACCTTCGCCGCGATCTGTATCTCGCCCATAAGGACTACTTATCCCAATTTCTTCACGATTGACTTCTTTAACGTTCACTTTAAAAACCTTGCCGATAGGGTAGGGGAAGTGATAACGCAAGCCAGGTGTTTCCGTATTGGAATATTTACCAAATGTAAGCTCTATGCCTTCTTCACTTGGATGGACAATATAAAAACCAGTACAGGAATAGAATAACAAAATAATAAAAATGATGAGATAAGGCTTTTTGCCACTATTTCTTGTTAAACCAATAAAAAAGTACCTTATCTCAGATATAGCTTTACTTAAAATATCTTCATTATTAGGAGTTTTATTCCCTACCGTTTTTTTTTCCAGGTTCCAAGGGTTATGTTCATCAAACATAATGATTGATTCTATCAATTAATACACTAGTATTACTTCTTTAATGAGAAAATGCAAGCATAAATTACTTTTATTTACGAGTTAATTATCAGAATGGAAGACGTGATCGTATACTTTCTTTATCTCTATGTGATATGGTTAACTCTATAGAACTTTCTGGCCTTATTTTAAATCCCTTGTTATTGTTCTTTAGGTGCACTGCGTTTTCATGTAGGTAAGAATAGTGATTGGATAATAAAAGTGTTGTTAAAACTGCAATAATTAAAAATAATGCCCTTTTATGCATCGCATAAATATTTTATGCCTGGAGAGCCTTGAACCTAGTTTCTACGCCACAGAAAAACACGTCAAACAAAACTATTTAAAGATGGATGAACACTAACAGCCCAGTTAATACTAACTTAAGGTTGAAGGCATACAATATAGATATGTTTGGTTAATAGTGGGGTTCAAAATGTTACTTAGTCAAGAAGTAAACTCAAATTCTGTTGAAGCACAAAAACTTCAACAAGTAGATAATATTACACCTTCTTCAGAGGGTTTATTACAACAAATGCAATCATTGGAGAAAAGGATAAAGTCGTTAGAAGTAACGAACAGAGTAATACTTGGTTTATTTGTAAGTATTTTAGCAACAGCCATGACAGTAGGAGCTGGTTTTGCCATTGCAGCAGCTCCGATAATTGCTGGCAGTATAGTAGGTGGAGTACTTGCAGCTGTAGCACTTGCAGCACTTGGTGTAACTGTATATAAATGCAGGGCACAAGTAGAGGCGGGCTTCAAATATGCTGCAGAAAAGACAATTAAGGGGGTGAAATATATTGGAGGAAAAATTAAAGATAGTGCTATACATGCTAAAGACTCAGTAAAAGAAGCTGTGAGTTCTGTGGGACAAGTAGCAAGGGAAGAAACTAGTTCTGTGTTGAAAACAATGGGGCATAAGCTAAGTGGCTTAGGTGCGAGTATGTCTAATTTAGATAGCATCCCATATTCAATAGGGCTGCAAGATTCAATGGTTGTTTCAAAAACAGAAGAAAAAACGAAAAATTTTAATAGTATAAAAGAAATGTTCGTTAAGGAGGTTTTTGAAGATAAAGCTATTGATAGCTCTGTTTTAGTCAAAAAAATATTCTCTGAATTGAAGGGAAAAGTATTAGAAAAAGCTTACTCTGTTGATGGTCAATAAGGTTTCAAAAAGGACCAGTTAATCAATCAATTAGGGCAGCAAGCAGATTTTGTTAGCAAATTAAACTCTAAGAAGTTGCAAAATCTATTAGCTCAAGGTGACAACAATCTTTATGAAATTTTCTCTGAACACCATGATGAGATTAAGAGGATTGTTAAAGAGCACAAGACAGAGCGTAAGTTTTCAGAAAGTCTTAATAGAATGGCAAAAAGGCATGATGAAAACAGAAAAGATTCAACATGATCTAGTTTATCAAGAAGCAATTCACTTAGTTCTGTAAGAACTGACAGTACTGTTAATAGTACAGCAGAATTGTTGAATTCTGAGGAGCATAGAAAAGTACGATCTTCTAGTAAGCTCCTAAGGTGGTTACCATGGAATAAAGTAAGCAAAGCACCAGAAGAAGCTACTAACGTTAAGTATCAAGTTCTTCCTGAATCAGACATATTAGCTAGAGAAATAGGAAAGAGGACTTTTTATGGTATTCCTGTTCCAGCTGAAGGTGTTGATAAAACTGTAGCATTCAACCCTAATCTTTTTAGAAACAACTCACCTAATAGCTTATATGGTTCTCCTGTACTTAAGGAGGCTAAGACTGTTTCTGAAGAATTATTAAACAAGAAATTAATTATATGTGCAAATATATTTCCTAGAGTGAATTCTCTTTATTTATGGAAAGGTGAAATTAATAGTAGTTGTGAAGTAATAGCAACAGAAGCGATCAAGTTGATAAAATTGTAGAAAAAGTTGAGGCAATGCATTCTTATGATCAGCCAGCTATTGTGATAATACCTATAGAAAAAGTAAATAAATCTTTTGCTAATTGGGTTAATAGTGTTATTGATGTGAGTAGTATTGGGGTGTAGCCAAGTGGTAAGGCAGCCATGCGAAGGTTCGAATCCTTCTACCCCAACCGTATTAAGGGTGGTGTAAAATGATGTTACTTTTCTATAAGTTAAGGTTATTAAATTACATATTAGGCAGCTTAAAGGACATAGTTGTAAAGCTGTTTCTCCTCACAGTTTATCTTTATGCATCCAGCATTATGCTCATATTTCTTAGCAATGGCTTTTGGTATACTGTAGAATTTAGCTCTCCAAAAGATGCATTTTTCCATCTGTTTCAATATTGCAAGTGGTATTATGACAACAGAGAAAGTCTGGGTTATGAAGTTTCTTTTAGAGTGTTAGTGGGATTTCTTGCTCCGCACTTTCTCTATAGGTTGTTTCTTAACACAGGCTGGAAGTCTTTTTTAAAGGAAAAGATAATACAAATGCTCAAATTCATAATCATAGGCAAAAGGGGCAATAGAGTAAGTCACAGTAGTAAACCAAGTGCCAGTAGTTATAGCTATAGCAGAAAGAACAGTTACAGTAGTAACAGTCGTTATGGTTGCAATGATGAACATCATTCTCAAGATGCAAAACGAAAAGTAAATATGATAAAGCAGCTATTAATTAAAGATATAGAGGAAGCTATAGATAGAAGATTGCATGGTATTTTTTTCAGTGAAAAAGGCAAATCCCATTAAGTATGTACAGAAAGCTTTATCTGATTTTTTAGTAAGACTTTCTAGAATTGGCTATATTTTGTTTTTTACATATATCTGGTCATAATCAGCAAGTATACATGTATATACGAAATCTCGACTAAAGTCTGATAACCAGAAATTGCTTTATGTTTTTCTACCAAACTTTCAGCTTTTTTACAGTTACTTGTTGCATCAATCATTGCCTGTGCTATTACTGATTTCTACAACACACAACACCTTTGTATATAATCTAATGTACTATTTTATTTCATAGTAATTAAAAAAATTCTTTAAAATTGAAGTTGTTTGACATAATAATACTTATTTGGATTTGGAAATTCTGATTTGAAGTGATTTAAGTTATATAAACGCAATGTTACACGGTAAACTCAGTGCGTGATACATAGTTGTGTATCATGCACTGAAGTGATACCCTACTTTTTTTCTGGATCTCAGATTTGAATGATCTCTCTCTTAAATCGCTTTAGCCGTAAATGTTTAAGAAACTCACCAAGCAGGAAAAAAAGCAAAAGAAACCCTAGTCATATCTCTTATAGGAACTTAGCATTAATGTCGTATATGCT
>NZ_NJBR02000068.1:0-8105 GCF_002204235.2 Wolbachia endosymbiont of Wuchereria bancrofti | reverse complement strand
GCATCTTATGTTTAATTTTTTGCACTATATGTACCTTATGTCTTCACAACATTTCTAGGTTTTTACCTATATAAGTTGAAACTCGCTTATACTTACAAAGTGTTTAGGACAGTATAATATGCTAATTTGCAGGATTAGAGAGTAAATACTATCTACCACGGTATATCTTTTGCCTTTTTTTTGCCTAGTAAATTTCTAAAACATTTATGACTAAAGGTTAGTTGCAATAAAAAACAACTGAGTCGCGATTATTAAGTATTTAAAACATAAAAAAACGCTAATGTTTTTAAATAGATATTAACTAGGGCTTCTTTTGTCTTTTTCTTACTTAGTGGATTTCTTAAATATTTGTAGCTGAAGATTTACCGACAACCGCTACTTGTTAGTGGCTGAGGAATACTGCGAATGAATTGTGGTATGACGAGGGAGAGCAATTGATAAATTGTCATGCCAGATTTACATGACCCCATTGTAGGGCGACCCAGTGCCAGCTATTTGATAAGAAATTTGGGACAAAGGGCATTGAGAACTTTACAACCACTCTCCTATCCTTTCTAGTTGTTTATAGCTGTTAAACCTTAGGAATTTATCAAAATATGGAGAGGCAACAAAAGGAGTAGTATTTTTTAAATAATTAGATAAAAAATCCGGCAAATCACTCTGAAATTCCTGTACTTTTTGTCTGTAATTTTTTAGAGAAATAACTTTTATTTTATCATAGTCAAGTTTCCAATAAGCAAGTTCTGAAACTTCTTTTCCAGTTGTGTATTCCACCGCTAAAGCTTGTAAAATTAATTGCGGAAAAAATCCCGACATAACTTCTTCATTGGATGGTGGCGAACCAAGCTTATAGTCTATAATTACCGCTTGTCCATTTGGCAGATACTCAACTCTATCGCATCTTGCTGTCAGAGAAATTTCTTGCAGCTCCCAAGTAGCTTTAGCATTATGCGCAGAAACGCGATAGGAAAAGCTCTTCTCCAACTCAACACGATTGCTTCTAGCCTTATCAAATTCAACAAAAGATTGAATTATCCCTTGCAGCCTTACCCACCACATATTTGAAAAATTAAACTGACTAGTTGAGAACACCTCTTGTGCAATGCTCATTGGCGATTCTCTGTTGCGTAAATATCTCTCAAGAATGCTGTGCACCATATTGCCAAATTCTAATATCGACGGCTTAAAATTTAAGTCTTTTAATTGCTTAAGGTTTAGTATATATTCAATGTAAAATGAGTAAGGATCACGGATCAGTTTCTCTACCGCACTGCAAGGCATCACTTGCATTTTTTCTTCTCTGACTTTAGTTTGAGGTTTCGGCATAGGTTGAATACACGGAGTAACGTATTCAGGCATATTTAATACTCTTAGCCAATCGCGATAAGGGTATTTTGACTTCTGTAATAGAATTTCCAGACGACGCAATAGAATCGGCTTCCTATTGCTCAGCAAGCCTGTAATATAAACTTTACTCGCACAAAACAAATTGCGTAAATTATACAAAAAATACCCCTGCTCCTCTCGCACGGAAGGAAGACTGAATTTTTTTCTTGTCAGTGCATTCAAAAATGGACTTTGAAAACTTGGTATATCATTGAATCCAGCAAGTATTACAACTTTATTGTGATATAAACTAAATTTATTTAAGTCACTTACTGCAAAAAAAAACTCTTTTCTTAAAAACAAAGTCAGAATCTGACTATATAACTCCAAGGAGCATTTTATTGCAACGCCCTCACATGCATTTAAGAAATCATGGGTAAAATTACCCATTTCGTTACTCAATTCTAAAAAATCCACACTAGACAGCATACTAACACACTGCAAATGAGCTGTTACTACATCAGAGATAGGGCAATTCGTAGAATTGAGTAAAGGATTAAGTATAGTTTCTAACTTATTGATAATAATTAATATATCTTCTTTATATCTTAGCTTTTTATGGATACCAATAACTTTTACAATGTCATCAAGGCCGCTTGTATTAAAGCTACGTAATATCTCTATTTCAAACTCAGATAAAATTTTACTGTACTCTTCTTGAGTGTAACCAAAAGTCACTAGCCTATGTTTAAGGAGCGAAAGCAATGCTACACTGTTCCAATTCGAAGTCAAAACTTCGATACTATAGAGGAAGAGCGTTACATAAGAGTAATTTTCTGATGCGGAACATGTTATGCGAGCTGCAAGCAATTTATCAAAGACAACTAAAGAAACGTTTTCATAACCTTCATTCTCTATAATTAATGACATCACTTGTGATTCTTCTTCTCTAGAATCACAAGTTATAACTTCAATATTTTCGATGTACCTATCACTAACCTTGCTTAGGTCAGCGGTGGTATCAAAGATGTAATCCAGATATTCTGCAGTCACCCCAGTCCTCTGGTTACAGATTCTAGCGCCATGTGCTGGAGGGAGTGCTTCTGGTAGGAAACTTATATCCTCTCTGCTTACACTTAAATAATCCAGCAGATTTTTTAGGCAATATTGATAGTGTCTTTTGTCAAGCGATTTCCAATCCTTCTCTTTAATTTTCAAATTAAGATTAGGTAAAATTATCTTCCCAAATGGCAATTCATATATAGCCTTAATCAATAACTTATAGATTTCACCCTTTCCAATTCCAACAAAGATTATATGTTGATCTTCCTGCAAAGAGATTACCATATTATTTATATAGTCACTCTTATATTTTAACATATCCATTACTCCTAGATTTTTTAAAGTTTTACTCCAAGCTTCAACGAGCAAGTTTATGAAATTCTCTATTTTCTTTGAATGGTCATTGAGTTGATAATCATCCGTTATTTGAGTACATTGAACCTTATCAAGTAATGACGGCAAGCTATAAGCTAAATCTATGGGAAAATGGTCGTTATTTTTTTTATTCCATTCCAGTATGAATTGAATCAATAGTAGTATCCTTTTTGTTGGTTTGATAAATTTAATCCTATCAAGATTTAATATTAAATCTTTCTCATCAATGTTCTCTAGTGAAACTATCTCTGGCAAAATTATGCATTTTTTAGCGTCATAATTCTTGAACGCACTCAGCATTGCTATTACATCGCTTTTACAAGGAAGTATTATTTTTATCTTGGAAATTTTTTCTTTCTCATATTCAGAAAATATGTGCTGAACCAGCGTATCGAAAAAGGATTCATCCACACTAACAGTAAAAATTCTTCCCACGAAAGATAGCAGTTAACACGATGCTTTATTGTATAACAAAATATAAATGTGCTCACAATTTCTTATGTTATTATACGTTAAAATCTTTTAATATTATATGACAAACATTAGAATAGAAGTTTTAAATAAATGCGAACAAGTTGGCAACAGATGGTTAGTCAACGTTTATTCGATCTACATAAGTAAAGAATTACCATCAAAACTATATAAAGAAATTTGTAAGCTATTTTATAATGAAACCATACAAGACTGCCGTTATTACTCCTACAGTAAAAACTTCGAAGAAATTCGATATGATTTCATAGAGCCACAAGCTGAGTGGGGCTTAGAAGTAAGCTTCTTACCTGGCATGACCGATAATATCGGTAACACAGCAAGGCAAATTGTTAGAGAGTATCTAATAAGTAAGGGCTATGTCGACCCATCTGTCATCCCAGTATCAGGCACTGGGATCAAGAAAGGGAAGGTGCAAGTTCCAGCGTCAAATGCTGGAATGATATCAATTGAGATAAAAGCAAGAAGTTCAAAATTGATTCTAGGGCAAGGAAATTTGCCAATTGAAGACGACATAGAATTCAACCCAATCACTGAGTATTGCGCACTTATTTATAAAGAAAACGGCAATTGCTATTGTAGGCATTATGGTAAATTAAAAGATATCATACCAGTGCCCAGACGTTGGAATCCAGAAAACTTAACTGCAACCAAGCAATTGTGTAATAAAAACTGGATTTCAGTGTCAAGTACTGGGATGACACCATCTTCTATACAAACTATCTGCAAATTACAACATTCACATACTAAAGCACTTTGCACGGAAGTAGGAGCTAAGCCCGTCGACCTCAACGTAAGTGATCAAGAGCTTGAAAAAATCAGTAGAGATGGAATCAATAGTAATGGTACCTTAGGACTTTCTCTCGCAGCAATGAAAGCCATAAAGGATTATTTCAACAAACTCGGTAGAAACCCATACGATATTGAACTTGAGTCTCTAGCACAGACCTGGTCTGAACACTGCAAGCACAACATTTTCTGCTCTCCCATTGATGAAATAAAAGACGGCTTATATGCACATTATATTAAGCGTGCAACGTGTGAGATAAACTCTAACATATGCATGTCAGTCTTCTCTGATAATGCAGGAGGAATAATCTTTGATGACGATTACTTGATTGTAGATAAAGTTGAAACTCACAATAGCCCTTCAGCTCTTGATCCATTTGGTGGAGCAATGACTGGAGTGCTTGGAGTTAATCGTGATATAGTGGGTTTTGGCAAAGGTGCGGAGCCTATAATGAATACCTACTATTTTTGCTTTGCTAAAGAAGCAAAAGGTAAATTTTATAGGGACAAGGAGCGTACTGATGAGACTTTACCACCAAAATATATCATGAAAGAAGTGATTCACGGCGTTAATGTTGCTGGTAATTGCTCTGGCATTCCAACACAACTTGGATCGGTATATTTCGATAACAGATTTTGTGGAAAGCCATTAGTCTTTGTTGGAAGTGTAGGAATTATCCCACGCAATATAAACAACGCACCTTCACACATCAAAAAGCCCCAAAATGGCGATAAGATTGTAATTATTGGTGGAAGAGTGGGAAGAGATGGAATTCATGGTGCAACGTTTTCTTCAGAGGCATTATCAGGAAACAGCCCCTCAACAGTCGTGCAAATCGGAGATCCCATAACACAAAAAAAATTATCCAATGCCGTCATAGAAGCAAGAGACCTCAGTCTTTATAATGCAATAACAGACAACGGGGCAGGTGGTCTATCATCGTCCATTGGTGAAATGGGAAAGGATGGATTTGAGGTTGATTTAAGCAAGGTTCTACTCAAAAGTGATGGTATGGCTCCATGGGAAATATGGATATCAGAATCACAAGAGAGAATGACCTTAGCAGTGCCAGAAGAAAATCTGCCTATATTTAAGCAAATCATGAAAAAACATGACGTGGAGGTCAGCGTAATCGGAGAGTTCAATAGTACAGGTATGTCGACAGTTCTAATCCCCTCCGCCTCACCAATAATGAATATCGAAACTGAGTTTCTGCATGATGGTAACCCTAAGATGCACTTAAAAACAAAACCGTGGTTTAAGGAGACTACTGCTACCCTAGCGTCACGTACTGGAACAACACTGAGCCAAGAAGTCGAACTAAAAGAAATGCTAAGCAGACCAAACATATGCAGCAAAGAGTTCATAGTGGTGCAATATGACCATGAAGTTCAAGGGTCGTCAGTGTTGAAACCATTGCAGGGCAAGGGAAGGGTGTGCAGCGAAGCTGTTGTCTTAAGGCCGATTCTTTCTTCAAACAAAGGCGTTGTAAAATCTCAAGGATTTGGCTCAAATTATGGAGAAATCGACACTTATCATATGGCAGCATGTGCAATTGACACTGCTATACGTAATTATGTAGCTGCAGGAGGAAATATAGAACATCTAGCGTTGCTCGACAATTTTTGCTGGTGTGATGCTTACAATCCAGAAAGGCTGTGGCAACTAAAGAGAGCCGCAGAAGCTTGCTATGATTATGCAATCGTATTTAAAACACCATTCATATCAGGAAAAGATAGTATGTTTAATGACTTTAAGGGATATGATGAAAATGGCAAGGAAGTGATGATCTCTGCACCACCTTCATTGCTCATCTCAGCAATTGGGATTATAGAAAATATTGAAAATGCAGTATCGCTTGACGTAAAAATGCCAGGAGACTTGATATATATGCTTGGTACAACCCATGATGAGCTTGGTAGATCTGAATATCAATTATATAGTGGAATAGACAATAACAATGTACCAAAAGTTGATGCAAAGAACGCCAGAAAGTTATACAAGTGTTTCAACCAGGCAATAAAAGAAAGCATTGTTGCTTCCGCAATTGCACTAAACCTGGGAGGGCTGGCTATTGCTTTAGTAAAATCACTAATTGCAGGAGATCTAGGTGCCGAAATTGATTTTCCGTTAGTGCCAGTAGGGAAAACACAAAACACAGATACAATAAACAAAATAATAATGTTTTCTGAATCACAAAGTAGAATTTTAGTTACTATCGCACCACAAAACCAGAAGAGGTTTGAAGAATTGTTTAAAGGTACAGTCTATTCATGTATTGGTAGAGTAACAGAGGAGAAAATTCTAAATATCAGGGATATCTTAAAAGTAGATTTAAAAGACTTAAGATCATGGTATACTAATCTAAGTATTTTTTGATTATGATAAATAATTCTTTCACTATGTGTAATATTTACTTAGAATAAATGTATATTGTTACATTTGGGTAGGTAATTATGTTTATTTTATCAATTCTTTTGTTTATTAGTCTTTCTTTACTCAACAGTTCAAATAAATTGACAATATGCGCTGCCTTAGTTATAGGAGCTGCTTTAGTTGTAAATTCAATAATTGAGTTTTATGGTAAGAGAAAAGCTATGTACAGCCTAATAACGTATACAGTGTTATGTTGTGTTCTTAAATGGCAAAACTTTAGCTTGATGATATTGACTTCATATATTGCAATTTTAGTATCCCTCTTCTCAGGTATAATCATTTTTGAAAAATTGAAATCTAAGTTCGGGTTCCATATAACAAATTTCATTACCTTAATTACAGTATCGGTAATTGATAATACCGTTACGTATTTTGGGCTATTATACAAATTTTCTACAGATAAGTGCCTATTAATATATATCAAAGACTTAACTCTTAAATTTTCCTACGCATCAATATTAAGCATCTGCTTGTTTATAGCAGCACATTTATTTTATCTAGCAAAAAGAAAGTATATTAAGCTTTATACCTAACCTGTTTCCTAACAGTAACTTCATGTTTCTAAAGTCGATTAGTTCATACTAGCAAGGTACAGCTACTGCAAGCTTAAATCAGCTATAATAATTTTACAACACTAGGATCTTTTGCTTACTTTGGTGGTAGGGTGTTTCACAGCAAACTAACTGAAATATATTAACTTTATGCACAATATTAGCTCTAAACCAGTAAAGTAGATTTCAACATATGCGTTTTCTTTGTTCTAACTATGTTCCTTTTCTATCCCTATGTTGTGTTTTGCTTTTTTCATTACTTTCAGCAAAAGCCCATACAAATGATACGTCAGTAACAGAATTTGTTCCTACACCACAAAGGAAAAAAAAGATAGTTGAGCAACTCAGTACTGTTACTATGAAATAAACAGTACAACCTAGGCAAATCATTGAAATGCAAGAAGAAGTTACTATTGACAAAAGTGAAGAATCTACTCAGGTTCCGAGAAGAAAAAAAAGCGTAGATGAAAAATCGAGAGATATTGCAAAGCCTAGAGAAACAAAAAGTGAAATAAAAAGCGTAAAAAGTATCGACAATAAAAAGAATGAGTTAGTCATAGCAAAAATTATTGACTCTATAAGAAACAAGCTTACAAAATGCTGGAGCGTTCCTGAAAGCATAGCTTACAAAGAGAATTTTAGTATAAAAATTAACTTATTATTATCCAATCAAGGCGAAATAATCATGGCTAATGTAGCAGACAGTAGTTCCTGTAAAAATAATCCACTTTTTAGGTCAATAGCAGATAGCGCAATGCGTGCAGCATATAAACGCAGGCCTATAACCGACTTGCCCATTGAATACCACCACATTTGGCGTGAAGTAATACTAGACTTTATTTTAAACGGGTAAAATTTTATAACACACATATCATCCAAGCAGTAACACTGTTTTCTTTTATAGCGTCACGCACTGGGCGTAGTTCATCATACCGCGATTCATTCGCGTTACCTCTAGATCCTACTGCTTGTCAGCGGGATGATGGTAGCTACAGAATAGTATCCATTCACTAAGCGGTGTGAGAGACGATAGATAGGAAATTATGGAAAGGGTTTAGCTCCTTTTGTTTCCATGT
>NZ_NJBR02000067.1:0-1930 GCF_002204235.2 Wolbachia endosymbiont of Wuchereria bancrofti | reverse complement strand
TATGGCCTGATTTTGTTCTGCTTCAATTAGCTCTGGAGATTTGTTGTAAAGATATTCACTTTTTGTTGCTTTTGCTCTATTATTAAAAACCTGCTTTTTGAAGCTATTTCTTAGCTCACTAGCTTTATCGTAAAAGTAATCTCTATAATACCTTCTAATACTGCTGTTACCGATAGTATTGACATATTCCATGAACTTGTGCTCAAGAATTGAATATTTTTCCTGGGCAAGTTCCTCATAGTTTGGCAAATTGCTACCAATTATGTAATGCCATAAATATTCAAAATGAAGTTTTGTTGAATGGTCAAGCGCAGAGAGTACGGTTTCTTTCTTATGTTCCAGCTCATTACATACATCGTATGGGTCTTTATCGGTTGGCAAAGTCACAAACTTTAACGTGTATCCAGGCTCTAATATTGGTAGAACAAGTTTCGCAACTCTAATTGCAGCATTACGTCCAGCACTATCACCATCCATACAGATAGAGATTTCTTTAGCAAATTTCCATAGATTTTTTTATTTGTTTTGCAGAAATTGCGGTACCCAGTGGAGCAACTATATTGCTAATTCCCGTTTGATGCAGTGCTATCACATCCATATACCCCTCAACAACAAATACATGCTGTTTTTTGCGTATTTCACTTAAAGCGAAGTTTAACCTGTATAAGTTTTCCCTTTTCTTGAATAGTTGACTTTCTGGGCTGTTTAAATATTTTGGCTGTTGCTTAGAACTCAGCGCGCGTCCGCCAAAACCAATAACTTTTCCTGCAATGTTATATATAGGGAATATCAGCCGATTACAAAAATAATCACGAGAATTTTTATTTATCAATCCAACATTAATTAGAATTTCGTCCTCAATACCCAAGGAGTTTAAATATACTTTCAAACCAGAACTTGGCGCATAACCTACCTTAAATTTATCTATGATTTTAGGTGAAATCTTGCGCTGCTTTAGATAAGCTATAACACCTTGATTTTTTTGTACAAACCAACTTGCAGCTAAACTCAGCGTCGGAAACAGTTCGCCGTTTTCTTTAGCTAAATTAAGGTTTTTAGGTAACTCAACGCCTACAACTGATGCCAGCCTTTCCAGTGCTTCTTTAAAACTCAGCCCCTCAGTTTGTGAAATGAAATTGAACACATCACCATGAGCCGAACAACCAAAGCAGTGATACGATCCTTTAATATTACTCGCCAAAAAAGACGGTGTTTTTTCGTTATGAAATGGACAGAATCCAACAAAACTATCTCCTCTTTTTGTTAGACTGACTTTCTTGCCTACTATATCGGATAATAATAATCTTGATTTTATAATATCTATATAATCCATCTTATTGAATTAGTAGTAGCAGGACAAAAATTATACAGAATTTATGCACATCTAGCTCAAAATTTATTTTAAGCTTCAGAGTTTCAAAAAGATTAGAAGCATTGGGCGGCTTGACAGAAAGCTTAAAATGAATTACCCATATTAGATGTCTTTAAGTGGTGCAAGATCAATTTCTTATATGTCAGATATAATATCAATTGCTTCAGACCATGCTGGTTATGAATTAAAATCAGAAATAAAGTCTTACCTGGAAACTCTGGGTTACAAAGTACTAGACCGTGGCTGTACTGCTGAGCAAAAGTGCGTAGATTATCCAGACTATGCTGTTAAAATTGCAGAAGATATAATAAACAAAAAAGCAAATTATGGGATATTAATCTGTGGCACAGGTCTAGGTATGAGTATCGTTTTGATCGCTTTGAAGGGATCCACGCCGTCTTATGTAATAGTGTTGAGATCACGAAACTAGCCCGCGAACATGGCAATGCAAATGTATTGTGTCTTGGTGCAAGATTTACTGCCAGTGGATTAGCAAAAGATATAGTCAAACAATTCCTCGAAACAGAATTTTCAAAAGAAAGCAGACATAAAAAACGC
>NZ_NJBR02000066.1:0-4262 GCF_002204235.2 Wolbachia endosymbiont of Wuchereria bancrofti | reverse complement strand
CATTATACTTAACATGGAAACAAAAGGAGCTAAACCCTTTCCATAATTTCCTATCTATCGTCTCTCACACCGCTTAGCTGAATGGATACGAATTTACTAAGCAGAAAAAAAGGCAAAAAAACCCTTTGTTAGATAGT
Organism: Wolbachia endosymbiont of Wuchereria bancrofti; assembly: GCF_002204235.2. Taxonomy (NCBI): domain Bacteria; kingdom Pseudomonadati; phylum Pseudomonadota; class Alphaproteobacteria; order Rickettsiales; family Anaplasmataceae; genus Wolbachia; species Wolbachia endosymbiont of Wuchereria bancrofti. The sequence goes on along the minus strand of NZ_NJBR02000066.1, from coordinate 4,125 downwards.
GTTCACTTTCTAATCCTACAAATTTAGCATACTATACTGTCTTAAATGGTTTATAAGCGCATTTCAGCTTATATAGATAAAACCTATATGTTGTAGACATAAGGTACACATAGTGCAAAAGATTAAATATTAAGACATAATACTTTGTCATTTAACCTGTACAGATCAAAGATAACTGAGTACTTTCACTACTATAGTAAGAAAGCTGGCAGAGTTTGCCAAGCAGTTTTTTCGGGCTACCTAAATGATGGCTTGGCAAAAACTACATAGTTTGCAAAAAGTACAATGAACCACGGCTGTCAGAAACCTCATCTTCATTGGTTATAGACAAGGCAGATTTTGTTCAAGTAATGTTAAAACTCTATGTATATAAAACTATTTTGGCTCTAGTATCTAAACGTTTTGTATTTGCTGCAATGACTTCACTTCCATCTCACTATTCTTTACATATTGAATTGCAAGCACTAATGCTCTACTTCCAGAAGCTGTGGTACTGTAAGCTATATTCTGCAAAATAGCAGTTCTGCGAATATCTTTGCTGTCTGAAACTGATTTCACACCTTTTGAGGTATTGATCACTAGATTTATTTTTCCATCTTTAAGCATGTCAACTATGTGGGGTCTGCCTTCTCTCACTTTATTTACAGCTTTCGCAGCAATGCCATTATTATTCAGGTATGAAGCTGTACCTTTGGTGGCATATATTCCAAAATTCATCTCTTTCAACATTCGTGCAATTGGCAATATATACTCTTTATCGTCATCCTTTACTGAAATTAGAGCTGTTCCTTTTGTTGGTAACTTATACCCTGCAGCCATGTGCACTTTTGCAAGTGCTGCTTCGAAGGATAAGTCAATTCCCATTACTTCCCCTGTTGACTTCATTTCTGGGCCAAGTAGAGTATCAATTCCTGAAAAACGCGTAAACGGAAAAACAGCAGCTTTAACTGCGAAGTGATTAAGAGATCTTTTTTCTTGGTCTAATTTTTTGCCCAAAATAACCTGAGTAGCAAGCTTTGCAATAGGAACATTAATTACCTTGGAAATAAAAGGAACTGTACGGCTAGCTCTTAGGTTCACTTCAAGTATGTATATATTATTTTCTTGTATGGCAAATTGAATGTTTATCAGACCTTTCACTTTTAATTCAAGAGCTACTCTTTCAGTCTGTAGCTCAATCTCTTTTACGACTTCATCATTTAATGTGTTTGTCGGTATTGAGCAGGTTGAATCACCAGAGTGAATTCCAGCTTCTTCAATATGCTCCATAACTGCCGCAATGAAAACTTTTTCTCCATCACATATAGCGTCAACATCAACCTCAACTGCATTAACTAAGAACTTATCAAGCAGCAGCGGCCCATGTTCAAAAATTTTAGTTTGACCCAGGACATATTCCTTAAAGCTCTCAATATCGTGCTTAATTGACATGGATTGACCACCTAAGACATAGGATGGCCTCACTACTAATGGAAAACCCACTTTTTCTGCATTAGCTAACGCTTCTTCTACTGAATGACAAATAGAATTTTCAGGTTGTTTTAAATTAAGTTGCAAAGCAAGGTTTTTAAACCTCATACGATCTTCAGCAAGATCTATAGAGTCAAAAGACGTGCCCAGGATATTAAAACCCCTTTTATTCAGTACCTTTGCTAACCTTAAAGGTGTTTGACCACCTATCTGAACTATGGCACCTACTAGTGTACCATTCTCTTGCTCTTTACTTAGTATCTCAAGTACATCCTCTATAGTTAACGGAGCAAAATATAAACGATCAGCAGTATCATAATCAGTTGAAACAGTTTCAGGATTACAATTAATCATTATTGTTTCGTATCCCATCTCTTTGGCAGCAGAAACCGCATGCACACACGCGTAGTCAAACTCAATACCTTGACCAATACGGTTTGGTCCACTACCCAAAATTACAACCTTTTTTCGATTAGAAACGTCCGCTTCACATTCTGTCTTATTTACAATGTCTCCCTCATAACAACCATACATATAAGCAGTGCTCGATTCAAATTCAGCCGCACACGTATCTACACATTTATAAACTGGGCTAACACCAAACTTTTTTCTCATTTTTTCAATCTGTTCTACTTGGTCTGCAGTGCGTGAAGCTGGAATAGATTTATTGCTTAACTTTGCCAACCTTGCATCTGAAAATCCCATCTTTTTTAGTTCTAATATTTCGCACGCGGTTTTAGGCAAGCCAGTTTCTTTAATCTTTTGTTCAGCCAAGATGATTTGCTGTATGTTCTGCAAAAACCATAAGTCATATCCTGTAATTGAATTTATCTCTTCTATGCTAATTCCATGACGCATTGCGTCAGCAGCAATTAATAATCTATTTGGCAACAATTTCGCTAATTGAGATTTTATGTGATCAACATCCGTATCCTCAGGAAACACCTCATCAAGTCCTGTAAGGCCAGTTTCAAGTGAGCGGAAAGCTTTCTGTAGTGACTCATTAAAAGTGCGACCTATAGACATTACTTCTCCCACTGATTTCATGGAAGTTGACAGTTCACAATCCGTTTCTTTAAATTTTTCGAACTCAAAACGAGGAACCTTAGTGACAACATAATCAACCACTGGTTCAAATGCAGCAGGTATAGTTGGTGCACAATCGTTGCGTATTTCATCAAGTGAATAGCCAACAGCAAGCTTAGTTGCAACTTTTGCTATGGGGTAACCTGTTGCCTTCGAGGCAAGCGCAGAAGAGCGGGAAACTCTTGGATTCATTTCAATTACAACAAGGCTTCCATCTTCTTTAGGATTAACTGCAAATTGAACATTTGCACCACCTGCACTAACATCAATTTCCCTAAGCACTGCTATAGATGCATTTCTCATTTGTTGGTACTCCGCATCACGCAGAGTCAAAGCGGGAGCAACGGTAATGCTATCACCTGTGTGGACTCCCATGGGATCAACATTTTCTATCGAACAGACTATTATACAGTTATCCTTGCAATCGCGAATAACTTCCATTTCATATTCTTTCCAGCCGATAATCGATTCATCTACCTGAACTTCATTTATCGGTGAAACTTTCAAAGCATTTCCCACAATGTTGAAAAACTCCTCTTTATTGTACGCTATGCCGCTACCTGCACCACCAAGAGTAAACGATGAACGGATGATCGCAGGTAACCCTACATAATCCAGAGCTTCCTTTATTTGTTCTTGATTTTTTATAATGATACTTCTAGGGTATTTTAATCCTATTTTATCCATAGATTGGCGAAATAATTCTCTATCCTCTGCTTTTTTAATTGCTTCTCTATTTACGCCAATTAACTTTACGTTATATTCATCCAATACTCCATCATCTGCAAGTTTCATTGCACAGTTCAAAGCAGTTTGCCCGCCCATTGTTGGCAATATTGCATCTGGCTTCTCTTTAATTATGATTTCTTCTATGATTTCAGGCAGTATAGGTTCAATATATGTTGCATCAGAAAACTCAGGATCCGTCATTATAGTTGCAGGATTAGAATTAACTAAAATAACCTTATAATCCTCGTTCTTTAATACCTTGCAACTCTGAGTTCCGGAATAATCGAATTCGCATGCCTGACCTATAATTATCGGACCTGCCCCTATTACTAATATAGATTCTATATCTGTACGTTTTGGCATAATCATAATAATGATTTCTCTAAGTAATGTTACCAATCTTTCCTATACATGTGAATTTTTATTAGACTTATGTGCCAATCACTTCAGGCCCACAACTATACAAACATCGTGATTTGATAACAAGATTCAAGTAGCTCATAAAAATGCAAAGCCCACTTTACAGACCTTAAGAACCCCTTATATGGGGATGTTTTAGGCCTAAAATTTATCTTTAATCTTTATTTAAGTGACAAAAGCACATTATTAAACTAGGTGTGTTATGTTTAATTTTTCTTATATAGACACTCCATGTCTTTATTTTATCTACGTTAGCTGAATCTCACTTATTAAGTAATGTAATAAGCGCCAAGTTTTTGAGAGAACAGTAAACAACTCACATTGCATTGTTCTTTTTGTCTTTTTTAAAGATTAGTTAAAAAACCAACTAATCTTCTTTTTTTATAAAGAAATTATTGAAAAATTTCTGCATTACCCTTA
>NZ_NJBR02000065.1:0-560 GCF_002204235.2 Wolbachia endosymbiont of Wuchereria bancrofti | reverse complement strand
TTTGAAATCGACAAAGAGAAATGAATGTTCGAAAGCTCAATCAATAAAATCATTGATTTCTTGATTGCCAACTTTGAAAATGCTTTCAAGATATTTTTTCTTCATCATCCCATACTTAAAATGGTGGCAGACCATCTCATCATTATCTTGTTTTTCTATATAGATAAATCTTTGCTGCTTAGTCCTAATATTTTATGCTTGATAAAGTCTTCATTACTAATATACTGTTGACAAGTATATTCTTTACAGATTTCTATAGTTTCTATAATATCCTCACAACTGCAATATGTACTAGCATTGAAGAACAACAGAGTGAAAATAAAAAACAGCTTTATTTTCATTATTTCATCTACTTAGTATAGTATACCAGTCAAAGACTATGTTAGCTCTTACTGTTTCTATCATATTACCATTTAAAATCTGACCCATAGTTGCAGTATCAATATTTCTCCTTTGTTCAAAATAAGAGATTTGATCATAACACAACCAGGCAGACTTGGAACGGATTAAATAAAAAATAAAAAAAAAAAATAAAAAAAGTAAAAATAAAAAAAATATGC
>NZ_NJBR02000064.1:0-7596 GCF_002204235.2 Wolbachia endosymbiont of Wuchereria bancrofti | reverse complement strand
ACTTTTTTTCTAGTTTATCTGTTGAGATCATTAAAATAAAAACTTCCGGTGACAAATATGCAAATGCGAACCTTGCTGAAATAGGAGGTAAGGGATTGTTCATTAAAGAAATTGAGACTGAATTGATCAAGAGTAATATAGATATGGCAGTTCATTCGCTAAAGGATGTTCCTGCATTTTTTTCAAAAGACTTAACAATTCCTTGTATTCTAGAGAGGTTAAGTCCATACGATACATTTATTTCTAATAAGTATAAGAGCCTTAAGGCTTTGCCACAGCAAGCCATAATTGCAACTTCCTCAATAAGAAGAAAAGTCCAGTTGCTAAATTTTAGACCAGATTTAAATATAGTACCACTGCGTGGAAACGTGACAACTAGACTGCAGAATCAAAGCTTTGATGGAATAATTCTAGCTGAAGCAGGATTAATAAGATTAAAAAAAGATTACTTGATCACAGAGGTACTGTCACCGAAAACTATGTTAAGTGCAGTGGGACAGGGAGCAATTTGCATTCAATGTAGAAAAAATGATATAAAAATTATCGATCTTTTAGAGAAGATTAATAATAATAAGTCTTTTATAAGGGTGAAATCAGAACGCAGCTTTATGAAGACAGTAAATGGTTCATGCTTGCAGGTTCATGCTTTACACCACTTGCGGCTCTGGCAAAATATGTGAGTGAAAACGTGCTACATCTTTATTGTATGTTAGCAGACAAGAAAAATATATATTTTACTGAGCGCACTTCGTTTGTAGAAGATGCAGAAAAAATGGGTATGGATGCAGGATTAGAATTGAAATCAAAATGCTTATAAGTTTGCCTAAAGTACGCGGAATCTATCGTTATAGTGTTTTAATGTCTAAAATAACATGGTTAAATGTTGGTGGACAAGCTGATATATTGTTTAAACCACGTGACACTGAAGATTTAATATATTTAATCAAAAATACTAAATTGCCAATTAGCGTTATCGGTGCAACATCCAACATGATAGTGCGTGATAGTGGAATTCGAGGAATAACAGTAAAATTAGGTAAGGAGTTCGCATATATTAAATATAAAAGTAACAACTCTATCATTGCAGGTGGGGCTGCGCTACTTAGCAATCTCGCTTACTTTGCAGGAGAGCAACAAGTTAGTGGACTCGAGTTCCTAGTTGGAATTCCAGGAACGATTGGTGGTGGAATAGAAATGAATGCAGGTGCATATGGTAGTGACATTGCAAGCGTTGTTCAATCCATAAAGGCGGTGAATCTAAGTGATGGGAATCTATATGAATTCTCCAGCAAAGAAATGGGTTATGTTTATCGTGGACATAGCTTGAAAGGGCAATGGATTTTTATTGAAGCTGAGTTTAAAGGGGTAAGTTCAGGACACGAGGTTATATTGAATAGGTTAAAAGAAATTATCAATAAAAAAAACAAAAGCCAGCCATTGAGAGGAAATACTGCTGGGTGCATATTCAAAAATCCAAGAGCCTACCAGGCATGGAAACTGATTGATGGATCTGGCTGTCGAGGATTAAATAACGGTGGAGCTAAAATTTCTAAGAAACACTGTAATTTTTTACTTAATTACAATAATGCAACTGCGTCTGACTTGGAAAACCTTGGCAACAAGGTAAGAAACACAGTGAAGGACAAGTTTAACATTGAACTTGAGTGGGAAATAAGGGTCTTGGGTAGCCATTAGGCAGTTTTTATAGCTGCTTATTAGCTATTCAACACTATCTACTTCAATTTTTAAAGTGTTCTTTATAAATTTGTTAGTCCGATCTGTGCTCACAAAAACTGCACATTTATTAGGCATTAGTCTTTTTATAGTAGCCCTATTTTTTTTATCATGCATATGTTTAAGAAGCACATCACTTCCTTTTTCATCTTGATGCGATGTGCAAATATGGCTATGTTTTTTGAGATCTATAAGCTTAACAAATTCATTATAATCATCTTTATAGCGAAAAACTATATCAACACACCCATGGCTTCTTTTTCATTGTATTTAATATTGATCTTTGGTTCATAACCATAATTTGCTCCAATAATCTTTCTTATTGAGCGTTCTACTGTTATTGTTTTTACTTCTCGAAGATCACTGTTTAAAATAGGCACTAGTGACTTATAACTTACAAGAAACAATTTTGGCTTGTATCGTTCATTATGTTTTCTTATTTTAACAAAATACCTTTCATGTTTAGTCAATCAATCTTCTCCTTTTTTCTCTATCTTGCCTAGGAATTTCTCTATTGGCCCTTGCTTAGTTGGAATAATTTTACGCATAAAAAGGAATTTGCTTTATGAAGTTAGTTTAATATGGCCGGTAGACAATTTCTGCATCTTCTGAAAATAAACCTTCTAATTTTTCACTGCATTGTACAAATTTGCCAATGCCGGTTTATAATGTTCGCTATTGTTGCCTATATAAGTTATTTTACCTTTTTCTACCTTCAAAACAGAACACAAAACTGGTTTACCAACTGCAAGAGTTGAATGACGATGAGCCAATTCACCTTTATTAACATTAATATGCTTATGAGCTACTAACCTCCCATCAAGGGTTATCACATAAGCTACACAATCTTTTTCTTCTTCTTTACTAATTTCACCAGTTGTATCATATAACTTGCCCTTAAAGCCTTTTAACTTATTACTTTCATTTCTGGCATTAAGTTTACGTATAATCTTCCTTTATGAGCAATTTTAGTATGCTCTACCTGCTCTTCTAAAGTGAAATATCTGACTCTTAAACTACTTCCAAAAATTTCTTTTTCTTCAGTTCCTATTTCTAAAAGATAGGCATAACAAGGAAAAAGATGTTTAAACGTGTGTTCTACCCAATGTAAAATCTTATTTGCAACACCAAAAATTTTTTTGTTACCTAGACCAATAGAAAGCTGCTGTTCTTTTGGTACTACTGAGTGATCAAACCTTGTGCTATCTTTGCCAAATTCTCTAGCAGCATATTTAAATTTTTCTAGCAAATATTTCTTCAGTTCTTCTGATACTGGTTTAAGTTTTCCTATTAGATATCCCTAAAATCTTTCGAATATTAATATTCTTACCTTACACTAACTATTATTTTATATCACTCTAGCTAAAAAGTCAACCTTTTTCATAAAATATTAACAAAAAGAAAAGCAATATTAAAAAGATATATATAAATATTAAAAAATGTGAATCTTGCTTACATTAATCAAATACGAGTCACCTTTTATTATAAAGTTAGTAAAGATTCTAGTTTACTTAAAGTCCGTTAATTGCTATTTTTTAAAACACAATGTTTACTATAGCACCATATGCTTAGGTTTTTTTTTATACTAGTGTTTTTGGGTTCTAGCTTTTTTATCATGCAAGATGCTGAAGCTAAATTTAAAGTGAAGCTTAGTAAAAGATACATACCTCCCGGTAATCCTGGCGGTACAAACTTTTATGAAGATGAGGATTTCGCTGAGACTTCATATAAACTGTATGAAAAGCGTAGGGAACTCCTAAAGAAAAAAAAGTTGCAGGATCAAACTAACATTAACATAAACAAAGAAAAACTGGCTAAAAAACTAAAAGAAAAAAAAATTGCTAATCTTGATAGTGAGCTAAGTGATACAGAAGCTTGTGTAATCAATGATGAAGAGGATGCTATGGTAAATCAACATGGCATCAATATTGCGCGTTTAAAGGGTGCTGTATTTATAGATCAAGGACCAATTTCTCAACGTGAAGATGAGCAACATGAAAGTGAACGACAAGAAGGAAAAAAAGCTACTTTAACACGGGAGAAAAAAGTTTCTCCTATAAACGCTACTATAAAAGACACTCCATCAAAAAGAACCTGTTCACATGATTCCATTGTCGACTTAAATAACGTCAGTTCGAACGGCTTGGATTCATTTGGAAGTGTAGCTGATGCAGTAAATTAATAACATGTTGAATAAAGATCTGGTAGATCATGACTTGAGTGATGAAGTATGTGAATTATTACCTGCTTCTCGACATAAGACTTATGTTGTAAAGGTCGGACAAGTAAAGATAGGTGGAAATAATCCTATAGTTGTACAATCTATGGCACTTGGCGTATACATAGATTCTGATGATATAAAAAGCAGTGCTAAGCGATATGCAAAAGAAATAATAGAACTAGCGCATTCAGGTTCAGAGTTGGTGCGGATTGCTTTAAACTCAGAGGAAGTAGCAAGAGCAGTACCTTATATAGTAGAAGAAATAAATAAAGAAGGTTTTGACGGTAAGATATTGGTAGGATGTGGGCAGTATGAGCTAGATAAGTTAGTCCGAGATTATCCAGACAATATCAAAATGCTAGGTAAGATTAGAATCAATCCAGGCAATATAGGCTTTGGCGACAAACATGATGAAAAGTTTGAAAGAGTTATAGAGTATGCAATAACGCATGATATCCCGGTTAGGATTGGAGTAAATTGGGGTAGTCTTGATAAATACCTTTCACAAAAACTGATGGACGAGAACTCTTTATCCAATAATCCAAAATCTTCTGATGTTATACTGCGCAAGGCACTTGTAATGTCAGCTCTTAATAGTGCACAAAAAGCTGAGGAAATTGGCCTCAGTTTAGATAAAATAGTTATCTCGTGTAAAGTTAGTAGAGTGCAAGATTTAATTTCAGTTTACACGGCGCTTGCAAAATCTTCCAATTACGCCTTGCATTTGGGTTTAACTGAAGCTGGTATGGGTAACAAAGGCATGATAAGTACCACAGCAGGGCTTACTTACTTATTACAAAATGGCATTGGAGATACGATACGGGCTTCTTTAACTCAACGCCCTGGTGAACCACGAGTTAATGAGGTAGCAGTGTGCCAAGAAATATTGCAGTCCATAGGCCTACGCCACTTTAATCCTCAAGTTAATTCGTGTCCTGGCTGTGGACGCACGAATAGCGATCGTTTTCGTATATTGACCGAAGAAGTAAATGATTATATAAAAATTCGTATGCCAATATGGAAGAAAAAAAATCCAGGTGTAGAGCATATGAATATTGCTGTCATGGGTTGCATCGTAAACGGCCCTGGAGAAAGTAAACACGCAAATTTAGGAATCAGCTTACCTGGACATGGAGAAAAGCCCATTTCAGCGGTTTATAAAGACGGCAAGTACTTTAAAACTCTACAGGGTGATAATATCTTTGAAGAATTTAAGGCAATTATTGATAATTATGTGAAGGAACATTACACATAAAATTGATAATACACAAAAATTGTGTTTTAAGAGCAACTTCCATAGCAGGCAGTGTTATCCCAGTGTCAAGCACATATCTGTATGAACACTAGACTTGAGAACGTTCCCCATTTCCTACTCAAACTGTGTAAAATGTTAACCACATTATACCGTATTTAGCCATCTCATTCTAACAATTTTGCTATTCAACTGCTCTCCACCGCTCCGCTGACTTGCCTTTTGCGTTACTAATCATTTTCTTGACTTTTTTGGAGCCGTTCATATTTTTCACGAGCTATAGAGATAGCTTTTCTCAACTTCTCCTCAAGAATTTCTTAGGAGGTAGCTGTGTTAAATATTACGCAACATGAATATTAGATTCTTCAAGCTCCAGATATTCTATGTCTTCTTGATCCTTACCAGCGCATAGAATAATTCCTAGAGGCCTCACTATGACTTAATGACAATTCCACAAAGTTAAGAAAGTATTATGGATCGTAAAAAATAAATTTAAGTGTTAACGTATTTTCTTCCCGCAACTTTTTGACACTTTGCTTTATTGAATTCCGCAGTTTTTCTTGCTAATGCTGTACGTTCATACAATACAGTATTGACTTCACTACGTAGTACTCTAACATTCCATCTTTCAATACAACATATTTCCAAATAGTAGCTGCGCTTCAAGTTACCAAAGATTGCAGTAATTTCTACAAAATGTGACCAACTCAATTGCTGCAACAGTGTCACAACAATTTCTTGATCGGGAAAGAATTTAGAAAATTGCACCATCCTAAATAATGGAAGCTCTATCAAATCCACGTCCATATTTAATCTGAAGTTCTTTTGCAATTTGGATTCATTTGCCATAGTCTGCAAGCACGTTTGTGCTTTAAGATATCTTGATCAATTCTGAAGCTAATTTTTCAAATTTAACAATACTATGGTAGAATTAAAATATCTAGCAAGATGATTCTTTGCTCTATCTATTAAACTACTAATACCCTCTAATAAGCTAGTAGTAATATTCATCAACGCTATTTTCAACAAAGGACTATTATAGCACAAAAACTAACTTTCTTGGATTTAACAATAAGCATGTATATACTTTCACCAAGAAAAACATTACTACTTCTACTTACTATCTTTAAATCACATGAAACGTATCGTTCAGCCAATGGCGTCAACTTAAGAGCTTCCCTTAGTAAACTTCTCTAAAGGCACAACGGATTTTAGAGAGAAATCTTATATACAATCACTGATATTTTTCCTTAAGTTGACTCCATTAGCTGAACAGATACTACTTGACTTCATAATTGCAACTAAATCTAAGTTATAAATATTTAATAAATTTACCAAATAAAAAAAAAGCAAAAGAATTCTCGCAGTGCAAGTTTTAACCCTATAATAATTTTAATTGGCGCTGTAATAATTTGCTGACGCTTAGTTTAAGCACAATTCAGCTGAATGCAGAAAAATTTTAAAAGACATGCAGCCGCGATAATTTGATGTAATCTGCCAACAAATACCTGAACTAAACTTTGTCATTGAACCTGCATAGGTTAAAAACAAGCTGCGGTCAGAAATACCCTTATTGTAAGGTAAGGAGGTTGTTAGAATTCGTCAAGTAATTTTTGCATTTCTATGAGCTACTGAAATGACACCTACCGGTCTCTCAAACTTGCAATATTCGTGCAATTGTAGGTATAATGCTGAAATCTAATAAACCTTACTTATTTTAAGCTAGCACAATTAAGCAAGTATAATAATTTTAATGTATTTTATTGATATATTCAACATCTTTTGGTATGGTTGATAAAGAGTTATAAGGGGATAAAATATGGTTGGAGTAAAAGGTTTCAGAGATCTACTAAGCAAAATTAGACTTGCATGGGTTAGCTTAATACTAAGCGTAAAAAATCTCTTTCAAGCAAAAAACATACGCTGTTAAGCACCTCTACCAACAAGCAAAACGCTGACAATGGTTATGACGGCATACAAAAGAAACAAGCGTAGAAAATAAAATAGAAATAAAAGGTAACAAGATTGATTTAGAAGATAAGCAGAATATATGACATGATGCTTTAGAAAAACAAGAAGAATTTTTTGATACTGTTGAAAGTTTAGATAAACAAGAAACTGGTAAAAGAGTATGGGGAGAATAAGTACTAACAGCTTACAAGGTGGCTTGCAAGACAAAACTGAATTTGATCATTCAAAGCAAACTCTTGCACTTGCTTTTGAGGTTGAACCAGGAATTTTTAATGCTGACCTCGGTAAATTTAAACTATGCAAACTTAAGCAAAAATGGCAATAAATATATATTTACCCCAGAAGATAAGTAAAAAAATCGTATAGAACTACATTCTGAGTATCTTAATATGTATCTCCCTAAATACTTTGAGAAACA
>NZ_NJBR02000063.1:0-6985 GCF_002204235.2 Wolbachia endosymbiont of Wuchereria bancrofti | reverse complement strand
TATAACCAAATATAGAGAAAGAAGTAAAACATATAAAAAATTAAGGTTATGCTGAAAAACTTGCTCTACATTTAAGCAGAGAGTCGCAAAAGCATCAACCTGGGTTTTTAGGTTGTGGCTAACACACTGCGACCACTTATGGCGTCAAGGTTTTTAATCTAACCAGCTAACACTAAAGAGTTATCTCTCAAATATTTCTTCATAAGCTTTGCAAGCCTTTTCAGATTATTCAAATAGCTCCATTCTGCTTGTAGAACTCTTATGTCACTTGTACACCAAACTAATCTCACTTCTTATTTTTATTAGCTCTTTATTTAATGACTGAACATGTAATTTTACCTTAAACAGCTCTATAATATTAAAAAAGAACATAATTATTAAGATAATACAGAAAATCCTCACGATAACCTCTGTATAGCTCTTAGCTTTGCTGAACGTGAATGTGGATTTGCATTTACTTCTTCTGCGCTTGCTTTGATCATTTTTTTATTTAGGAGAGAGAATGCCTTACAATCGATAGATCTTGGCTCACATAAACTTTTAAAAAAAGTTTTGACTATACGGTCTTCCAAAGAATGAAAAGTGACAACTATTAACTTGCCATTCTTATTTAAAATTTCAGATGCCGCTTTAATGCCCTTTTCAAGTTCTCTCAGTTCGTCGTTTACCCATATTCTAATTGCCTGAAATGTCCTAGTTGCAGGATCAATTTTACTTTTTCCACGAAATACTACAGAACGCACAATATTTGCAAGCTCAAATGTAGTCTTGATAGTTTTTTTCTTCCGTGCGTTTACTATTGCTCTTGCAATTCTACGAGAATGACGCTCGCCTCCATAGTTATATATAGTATTTGCAATTTCTTCTTCGCGTAAAGCGTTAACAAATGTTGAAGCGTTTGTATGAGAAGAGTTATCCATTCTCATGTCAAGTGGACCATCATGTAAAAATGAGAATCCTCTATCTCCGTCATCAAGCTGCATAGATGAAACTCCTATGTCAAATACAACTCCATCTACAGTATTACTTGGTGTCACTCCAGTGCTTGACGCTGGAATCCATATATTTTTTTTCTGAATCCCAGATGAGATAGTGGAAGAGAATTTTGAGACAGCAGAGGGCTCTACAAGGTATTCAAGGCTATTATTATCTAATATGCTTCTTATATTGCTAAATTTTTCAATAAATAGCTTTACTCTACTGGGGTACTTAATATTTAAATCCTCATAAAATTTAATAATAGTTTTATCTCTATCAATCGCATACACTTTGCAATCAGCTGATTCCAGTATTGCTTTGCTATATCCTCCAGCTCCAAATGTGGCGTCCACATATATACCACCGTTTTGTGGTGAAAGTTGTAATAGCATCTCTTTTAATAAGACTGGAATATGTGCCATAGCATTCTATCGAAAGATTTTGTATATGTATAAAAATAACTTTTTTACTTAAGTATGGTATACTATAGAAATATATGGGCAATAATATAAAAATACTTAATATAGTCAATGATATAAAAGTATTAAGGTTTAATAATATGTTATTATTAATATAATATTTACGTCATACTCACATTTTCTTTCCATATTTGAAAAAATAAGACATATCATTATGATATAAAACAAACCGTGATGTATAGTCCCTGAGTGTGATGATATAATAAATAAGAAGATCATACCACCGAAAAAGGAGTTATGGGTTAACTCGACACATATAAGTTATGAACGTTGTCCAAAATTAAATTTTCCTCAGTTATACTTTTTACTTGTGGGTCGATTATAATAGCTACATTCTTTGATTTGCTATCATTACCGTAATACTTATCTAAAGATTTTCCAATTCAGTCTCATGCTCTTTACAAAAAGCTGTTATACTATCAGCTTATATAATAGTATTATACATTTGCGGCATTAATTTTTCGTTTAAGCAACACAAAATTGACAAATCTACTAAACAAATTATAAGCGATACACTGATTATAACCGTATACTGCTGCAGCAATTCTAGCAACAACTGAGGTTAATAAGATAAACAGCTCGACAATATATAATTTGCTCATTCTTACGTAGCCATAAAATGATTGAGTTATAACCTCACATAGCTGTTCTTCTGTTAGGTCAAAAACTGCACCATAATTAGGATCATAAAATGCAAAACTATTATCTGAATTTTTCTTTATTAGTATAACATGTACAGAATTTCCACTTATAACAGGCTCATAAGATATTTTCATATACTGATTTTAACTTATTACTGCTAGATTTAGATCTGCTATGGTTAATATCTTTAGCTTTTTCATTGCTAAGGAAGGTAATCTTTTTGCTTTTCCTGAGAAATCTATTTGTATTTGTTCAAACTCTTTTAAGAAATTCTCTTGTTTATCTTCTTTAAGCCAAGACACAATATATTTTAGTATTTCTTTTTTCTGCTCTATAAAAACTTTTATTTCATCAAAACTGTTGCTTACTTCCTGCACCTGTTCCTAATGATTTACTCCATCTGAAGCAATACTACTATCCTTAACTTTCTTGATTAAATTGTCTACTAGTAATCTCTTTTCTCAATACTATCAAATGCTCTAATAGTCTTGAAACATTTGTTTGTCAGATTCAATGATATTCATTAAATTTATCTGTTTATTAGATACAAATCTTTCTTTATATTTGGAAAACATTCTACTTTAAAAAACTGTACTAGACAAAAATTTTTCAGATTTTTTCTGCATATATAATTATGCCAGAATATCGAGAGATGTCAAGTTCTCTTGCCTTTGGCAAGTTGAGCATATGAACAAAACTTTAAAAGGTGCTACGGTTAGGAAGTCAGTCGCATCAGCAATTCAAATCTACGACTTTGTTATGGTTTGTAATTATGCAAAAGGACTCAAAACTCTCACCTCCTTTTAGTTATATGTAATCAGTAGAAAAATCTCCTAATTTATTTATCCTACCCTTCACATTCTGAATGTAGAAAATTGTGTGGTAAATTACAAAAGTAATACTATCAAGTTTAATTTGTAACACTTTACTGTGGTATGATCACATGCTTTTTGGTCATCTAGTAAGCATAATCGGCGATGTTTTTTTTCATCGTGCGATCAGTTGGTTAGCCTACTAAAGGCTTTTGGAATATTTGTAGTGGGTTTCCCTGATGGAGCCAATCAGTGCTGCTATATTTAGCCATATTGGCCAATAAACATGGAAGAAAGTTTACTCTATTGCTCTCAATTATGTTGATGACTCTATCAACTGTATTAATTGCTTTTATGCCAGGGTACCAAAATCTCGGAATACTTGCATTAATACTGGTGGTATGCTTAAGGTTATTGCAGGGTATATCTCTTGGAGGAAAGGCAGGAAATATTCCATTTTTAGAGCATGCTCCTAAAAACAAGAAGAAACTCTTTGGCAGTATTAAAGTATTAAGCGCAATTCTTAGTTCAATCCTGAGTCTTATAGCAGTACTCATATGCAAAAAAGTATCTGATTTCAAATCCTGGGGATGGAGGTTACCTCTTGGTTTTAGTTTAGTAGTGGGATTAATCAGCATATATACAAGGTATATACTTGATGAGAGCCCAGAGTATAAAAAGCAGAAAAATCCACCTAAATGACCATTAAAAGAACTATTGAATTGCTAAAAAAAACTTTTCTGGTATCAATAGGGGTCGACATAGTTGAAAATTTGTCCCTTTACATGTACCTAGTATTTTTCAATGTGCTTACATTAACAATAAATACTCATTCTTACCTATATAGTAAAAATACTGAGCCAAATTGCGCTCGGAGGATTAACTATATTAGTTGCAATACTTTCTGACAAGATAGGAAGAGAAAAAGTCATGAAATTTGCATTTATAACTTTTGTAATAGTAAGTTATCCAGTTTTTTCAATAATATTAGGTGGTAATTATTTGCTAATCATAATGGTACACATTCTTTTATAATCCCAATAGTCGCATTGCTTGGTCCTGTCAGTGCACTTATGTGCGAATTATTTCCAACAAAGGTGCAGTACAGCGAATTTGGTTTATCAAGAAATATATCTGATGAATTATTGGTGGCCTTACACCATTCATATGCACAACAGTTATCAAGGGGTTACAGGACAAGAGACTTCAGCTAGTTTTTGTATGATTTTTTGTGCATGAATTGGGCTGGTTGCTATATCGCAAGTTAAAAATTAGTTTTCTTCAAGTATCTGTTCAGCACAGAATAGATACTTTTCCTATCTTTATATTCCCTTCTAATCCAGAGCTGTTGTTAAAAAGTCTTCTATTCGCTATGCTCAGCTTATTTCTTTTCATTAGTAACAGCAGGTTCATTTACTCTTCTATCTAGCACGAAAGTACTATCAACATTACATTCTATTCTATATTCCTTTTTAATAAATCCTGATTTTTCACATAATTCTTGGAAATACTCAGTAATAATATCGAGCAAACTTCTGTCACTTCCTGTAGTGTAATCTCTCACTTCTTTAGGAACAATGAGCAATAGTTTGCCACTCTATATTCTATATCGCTTGTGCTTTCATTAACTTTGGCTTCAAGCACAAATTCAAGTGAACCATCTAACTGACCCACCCATTTCTTTTCTTGATTAAGCACTTCTGATGGATTAAGGTCTTCTACATCTGCTACGATTTTGGATCTCATTGCTATACAATTAGTACCGTCATAATGAATATTTACCATTTTCTTGCAATCATAAAGTCGTAACCCAAACCGAGTTTTAAGTGAATCGCTAAAAATTAGTCTATTAAAATACCAGCGTCATTACAATTAGTGATTAATTCCCCTATAATGGCCTCATTAAGTACTATCCCATAAGGATCAGCATACTCAAACATTTTTGTATATGCTAATTCTTTTATCATCAGAAATTGATCTATGATAATCTTCCCATGTTTCACCAAATTTATGACCTTTCTTAGCTTTTTCGATTAACATGCGAGTCACATGACAATCTATTTCCTTTCCATTGATAATAAAGTCTATTTCAAAAAAGTTTGGGTACATTGTCTTACCAGAATTTGCTTTAGCATTATCTTTTTTGTCAATCACTACTTTATCAAATGAGAAGTTTTCTGCTTCAGCTTGTAACGCATAAAATGGGTTCTTTGTTATTTATGAATATGAGTTACCTATTAAGTATTAAAAATTTTTTAAGTCAAATTTCAGTCACATTTTAATATGACTTTACTAATTTATTACTAATACCAATTCCTACTGACTTTATCACTGTAAACATAGTTACCACCTTGCACTTTTGTTTATATCAATTGTCAATTGCTTCATTGATAAAACGGAAAGTATTTCTCCTTTCTTTGAGGAATTTATTATATTCATTTTAGTTGCTGACTTTCATTTTTACTGGCATGTTTTTTCTTAAGTAGTTAAATGGCCATTTTATAATGAATTTTGTCAGTAACTACACTAAGTTTCTTGGCTGCTATGCAACAAAGCCATGCCAATGTCAGTTACTCTGATGACAATAGAAAGTTGCAATCATCCAAGCAGCTAACACTGGGATTTAGGCTTTTTTACACTCAATCCTACTATAGGATAAAGAGGTGGCAAATCTCACCTATTTACTACATTTACTTATAAGTCATATGCTAAAAGAATTTGAAATTGAACCTCTGTTAAAAGATAAAGTTCCACACCAAACCAAGGCTGTAGTCGCAATGTCCGGTGGGGTTGATAGCTCCGTTGCTGCAGTGTTGCTACATCACCTTGGATATCAAGTAATTGGTGTGACTCTTCAGCTATATGACGCCGATGACAACTCTAATACAAGAAAAAAAGGTGCATGCTGCGCTGGGCAAGATATTTATGATGCTAAGCGCGTAGCCGAAAGTACTGGATTTCCTCATTATATCTTAAATTATGAAGAAATATTCAAAAAGGAAGTGATAGAGAACTTTGCACAAACCTATATCCAGGGAAAAACTCCTATACCATGCATAAAATGTAACCAAACAGTAAAGTTCCGTGATTTATTACAAGTCACAAGAAATATCGGTGCAGACGTGCTAATTACAGGGCACTACGTGAGAAGATTAGAAAAAAATGGCGAAGTAAAGTTGTGTAGAGGCATAGATAAAAGTAAAGACCAAAGCTATTTTCTGTTTGCCACAACAAAGGAGCAGTTGAAGCTTTTGAGGTTTCCACTTGGTGGTTTCTATAAGTGCAATGTAAGGAAATTAGCAAGGTACTTTAGTTTGCCAATTTCTGAGAAGCCAGACAGTCAAGATATATGCTTTGTTTCCGAAAACTATAGCAAAACAATAGCTAAGCTAGCTCCACAATCTATACAGAAAGGCAAAATTGTGGATATAAATGGAAAAGTACTGGGCGAGCATAATGGTATATTAAATTTCACAGTAGGACAAAGAAAAGGTTTGGGCGTCGCACACAGTGAACCTCTTTATGTTGTAAGAATCAACACAAAAAACAATGAAATAGTAGTAGGCCCGGTTAACGCACTAATGCAAAGGAAAATATTGGTCAAGGAGTTAAATTGGTTAGAACAGCCAAAGAAAGGTATGGAAGTAACTGTGAAGCTCCGATCATTACACTCGGGAAGTTTAGCAAAAATATACCCAGCCAAAGAACAAAATAAAGCTTATATCATTTTAAATAATGATTATTTTAGCATCAGCCCTGGCCAAGCCTGCGTAGCATACAAAGATGAACAAGTCATCGGCGGTGGATGGATATGTTCTTAACTAGAGATTATATAGTGTTAGAATGCTTGTGGTACATGTTTTCATGGGCTAGAATAAACGCTCTAACATTTCTTACATCTACTTCTTTTGGTTGAACTAAGAAAGGTTGGTTCATAGAAGTAAACGAAGCGCCTAATGCTTTTAAAAACCTTGCGGGCACATCACCATTTTTCTTATAACCGTTTACGGAGATAAGGGATTTATAAAGTAGTTGTAAAAGTGTAAGGACATAAGAAGCTAAATATGGAGTGGG
>NZ_NJBR02000062.1:0-10037 GCF_002204235.2 Wolbachia endosymbiont of Wuchereria bancrofti | reverse complement strand
AGAGCTTTTATAAATCCTTTAAACGGAGGTTATCGTATATCTCTTCACAATTTGGTAATAGAAAGCATCCTATTCGTGGTAAAATTGCCTTTCACAAAGGAGTAGATTATGCAGCTAAACCTGGTACTTCCTGTATTTGCTACTGTAGAAGGTGTAATAGAATATATAGGAAATAAAGGAGGATACGGTAAGCACATCAAAATAAAACATAAGGACGGATATTTAACCTGCTGCGCGCACGTGAGTGGGTTTAGTAGTGATGTGAAGTTAGGCTCTAGAAAGAGCAGGGACAAGTTATTACTTATGTTGGTAGCACTGGAATTGTAACAGGACCACATTTATATTACGAAGTTGTATACAACAGCAAACACATTGATCCACTTACGATAGCACATAAAAGCAAGATGAGGTTGCTTGATCACGGATTAAGGGAGTTTAAACTATTTATAAATAAAATAGATGAAACTATCAATAGAGGGGGTTCAGGTGACATAAGAATAATATAGATAATAATACGATAAATGGTAGAAAGTTAAGTTAACTCCGGATTTTTCCTGTACTAATAGTGTTAGGATTAATTTTATCGGTACTTTTGTAGCATATGATAGTGCGATTGCACTTGGAATTGCTACTATTTCAATGTTGGCTTTTTTTCAAAGGTTTTTCATCAATAATCCTAATGGAGCAAGAGTGATAGAATTTCTTGGTCATTATATGGGAACTTACTTTACAGAAAAAATAAAAGTGAATAATGCAAACGGCAGTCCAGTAAAGATTTCGGTAATGATTGTTTGAAGAGTGAGCAGTTTTGCAAAAGCATATTATTATATTAATAATTATTATGACTTTGTTTTTGTACAGAGTGACTCAATAATTAGGGAGTTGGCAGGCAATTATCCATATAGCAGCGAAGGCGATGAGGAATCTTTACGTAAAAATTCTGATAAAATTTCAGGTGAATTGTGGTCAATGTTACAGCAAATATTAGATATTATGGGAATTGAAATTATAGAAGTGAGGATATCTCATTTGGTATATTCATCTAAGATTGCACAAGCAATGTTAAGGTATCAACAAGCACATGCTATCACCTCTGCGAGAAAACATATAGTGCAAAATGCAACATGAATTATTGAAAAAATATAGCTCATTTTGAAAAAAACAAAAGCGTACAATTGGATAGAAAGCAGAAAGTCTATTGATAAGTAATTTACTGGTGCCTTGATCTCTGAGCAAGATGCACAACCAACGGTTAATTTGGATTATAATTAATAAAGTATCAATTATTCAAATACGATGCAAAATCCGCACAGAGCATTTTATAATCATGTACTATATTGCAGCACACACCAATAATATCCTTTCATTATAGTACTAAGTAGAGAGATACCCTAATTTATTGTTCTTTAAACAAGGTATGCCTATTGTGCTGTAGATGGAGGGGCAAAAATCGGCTTTGTATTAATTGGTATACAACCTGATCTTATAATAGGAGATTTAGATATTATAAATCCGAATTTGCGTACTAGTTTAAACACGGTATATCTGCCTGATCAAAATTATTGCGACTTTTCTAAAGCTGTAGCTCACTTAATAAAGGCAATGAAGTTATTGCCATCGATAATGACAGGTATTACTGGAAAAGCAGCTGATTACGTATTACAGAATATCAACATTTTTCTAGATACGGACAGCATCTTTTACACGCATTCGCTTCCCGTGGTAGGTTACACCTTACAGAAAGGCATTACTCATTTTTCTTTGCCGCGAAATACTAAAATATCTTTACTTGGTATAACCAAAGCACAAATATCAACTAAAGGATTAAGATGGGAGCTGCATCTTAGTGACCCTGCCTTTCCAGGAAAGAATTCTTGCTTTAATCTTAGTTTAAATAGCAAGATATCTGTAGAAGTTGTCAGTGGTGTATGTTGGCAATGGTTTATTTAGAAGTGATAGATGATGCTGGTATGTGTTAAATGAGAAGGTGAAAGTTAGAGAATTCAATAACTACAATCCCTTACTATCACGGACATGCACATTACAATGTACTGGTGGTTTCTACACTTTCCAGGTGATTGTCTACTTTTAGCTGGTCTTCTAAGCTATATTCTATTTTCATTGAAGAGTGACAGTATCTTTGGTTACCATTACCTCTGAGCTATTGCTGCGATTTAGTATTATCGCATTTTTTACTCAATTATAAATACCCTGTTTATTTTTAAGTTTTGTACCGATGAACTTTTCAATAAAGCTTAAAAAAGATTCGATAATAAATATCAAGTAGGCTTTTTTTCATAGTATCATCTGATTGTAACTGCTCTTCTTCACTAACGGTATAATGATTTTCCAACTCTCTAGGAGCAGTGAGTGATAATTTACCGTCTTTATTATTACACTATTTTTACCGTTTTGAGATTCAAGTGTGAATTCTAGTGAGCTGTTTAATCCACATATTTTTTTACCTAGATTGTCAAGTTTTACTACAGGTACTGACATATCAGATTTTACTTCTGCATTGCTTGAATCAGTACAATTGATATACATTGTTTTATTCTTGCTATATTCTCCTTTTAATCCATACTCACAGAAGTGAACTTTCAAGAATAGGCATGCTTACAGTAAATTCATACCCTGCTTGATTGTAATTAGTAACTAGCTCTTCTAAAATGAAGTTGCTTGAAGCTTCTACTTAGTATATTTAAATATTGCCTTAAAAATTTCTTTTGCAATTGAACGATAACTTTCATTCCCTTTTTTCGGTAATAGGTGCTTATGACTCTGGCCTGCATTGTAAAATTTCTCGAACTCTTTTTTATATACGTCAGTTTTTTGATGATCAGTAATTTCGGGGTTTTTGTAGTGATCATCCCATAACTCACGCAATGTGCCTTACGTAAGATCTTTTTCAAGATCTTTAAACACTGAATCAACAAAAACTCTGCCCTGCTCAATATCTATTTCTTTTTCACGCACGAGATTGTAGATGTCATTTTTATTGAAAAGCTTACTTTTATAATCCTTAGTTCCTTCTTTCAATGCAATAATAAAGTTTTTATCTATTTTTTTCTGTTGATGACAAAATTCATTCTTTGAGAATCTAAGTATATCATTTCGCTAGAATTAGCTAATTTATTGTCTTTTGTAGTCCTTAGTTTGCTAGAGTCAAACTTTTCAGCTTGAGCCCTTAATGTAACTGTTAGACTTTTTTTTTGCTTCTGTCATAACATTTTTCTCTGTTAACACTCTATAGTTAATTATATTATAGAGATTGCTAATAATTTGATAATAATACCTGTTATGTGGACTAAGATTTTTCTTTGGTTTACTGTAGATATACAGTAAAAGGAGTCTATAGTAAAAGAATCATTAGTTGAATTTAATGTAGTGAAAGTTGAAGATAAGAAAGCAGTAAAAGGCTTTTTTAAGATATTTGGTGGAGTGGCAGATGCTGTAAGGTCGTGGATTGGCAATATTAGTCCAGATTTAAGCAGTAGTCGCGATATCGATAGTTTAGTTTTAAAGATGAACGAGTGCTTAAATCCAAAAGGGGGTGAAGTCTTGGCGCGTAAGAACACTGTATCTCTTGGTAATCTGTACTTAAGTTTATCAGAGAAAGGTAGAATAAAGTTTCTACAAACCCTGGCAGAAAAATTTAATCCAAACAAAGCAGAAATAGATGAAAAAATAAAAGGATATAAGAAAAATCAAGATTCCGAATTGAGCTATAAATTTGAACAGGACTTAATAAGAATTCTTGAATCGCCACGTTCTAAAATATTGAAGCAGTTTATCTCTTTACCAGAAGGCCTTAAGTTTATTGTTGATATGCGTTCTGATGTGCTTAAGCTAAAGAGCCAATATAGAAGTCTAAATCCGCTAGAGAACGAATTAAAAAGTATACTTTGTACTTGGGTTGATGTTGATCTATTGGATCTTCATCAAATAACCTGGAATTCACCTGCATCATTGTTGGAAAAACTTATAAAATATGAAGCTGTGCATAAAATTTCTTCGTGGGGTGACTTAAAAAACAGGCTAGATTCTGATCATCTCTGTTTTGCTTTTTTTCATTATAAAATACCAAGTGAACCTTTAATTTTTGTAGAGGTTGCATTGATGAATGAAATAGCAAATAGCATTCAACACCTTTTAGATGAGTCAATACCTTCAAGCGATCCAAGTAATGCGAGCACTGCCATATTCTATTCAATATCAAATACCCAAGCAGGGTTGTCTGGAATCAGTCTTGGTAATTTTTTGATCAAAAGGGTTGTGGAAAAACTATCGCATGAATTTAAAAGCATAAAGGTGTACGCAACTCTTTCTCCAATACCTGGCTTTGCAAAATGGCTAAAAGAGAATTTAAACCAGGATATTACTTTGTTAGGCAAGCTGAATATAAAACAATCTAGTGCAGAGATTTTAGGAAATATAGGTCAATTGAAAACTAACGTTGAATGCGAAAGTGAAGTAAAACAATGCTTGCTGAAGCTTTGTGCGCATTATTTGCTAAAGGTTAAAAACAGTAATGGCAGTGCTTATGATCCAGTGGCGCATTTTCATTTAAGTAATGGTGCATCGATAAAACAACTAAACTGGATGGCGGATACCTCTGAAAAGGGTATGGGCCAATCAGCTGGGATAATGGTGAACTATTTGTATGAATTATCTAAAATAGATAACAATCATGAGAGTTATATGGTTAATAAAGTAGTTTCTCACTCAAAAAAAGTGTCGTCTATATTAAAGGAGTAAATAAGTTTCTTAATAAACAATTGCCCTTACAACACTTAAAATGTAAAATAGTTCTACTTAAATGAGTAGAATAGCCATCAATGGACAATGTAAGGAATTTTGCAATAATAGCACATATAGATCACGGTAAATCAACGCTTGCTGACCGTTTGATAGAGGAATGTAATGGTCTTGAGGCAAGAGAAATGACCAATCAAGTGCTCGACTCGATGGATATAGAACGCGAACGTGGGATCACAATCAAAGCACAGACGGTAAGGCTAAACTATACTGCAAATGATGGTAATCGATATTGTTTAAACCTTATGGATACTCCAGGTCATGTTGACTTTTCGTATGAAGTAAGTCGAAGCTTAGCTACATGTGAAGGTTCGCTCTTAGTAATAGATAGTAGTCAGGGGGTTGAAGCTCAAACTCTTGCGAATGTATATAAGGCAATTGACAATAATCATGAGATAATAGTTGTGCTCAACAAAGTTGACCTTCCTGCCTCAGATCCAGAAAGGGTAAAGCTTCAGGTTAAAGAGATAATTGGCATTGGCTCTAGTGAGTCAATTTTAATATCGGCAAAAACTGGACTTGGAATAAGGGATGTATTGGAAGCAATAGTAACAAAACTTCCAGCTCCACAGGGTAATATAAATGCTCCACTGCAGGCGATTTTAGTTGATAGTTGGTATGACCCTTACTTGGGAGTAGTAATTTTAGTACGAGTTAAAAATGGGGTGCTAAAAAAAGGCATGAAGATTGTTATGATGTCTAACAATGCTACATATCAAGTAGACAATATCGGTATTTTTACTCCTAAAAAAGTAATGATGAGTGAACTCTCAGCAGGTGAAGTTGGTTTTATAACTGCTTCGATGAGAAAAGTGGCAGACTGCAAAGTAGGGGACACTATTACCGAAGAAAAAAAACCTTGTGGTGAGGCATTGCCGGGCTTTAAAGAAATACACCCTGTGGTGTTTTGTAGTATTTTCCCTAATAAAACAGATGGCTTTGAATATTTAAGAGAGGCGCTGGAGAAGTTACATTTGAATGATACAAGTTTTACCTTCGAAGCTGAAACTTCAAATACGCTCGGCTATGGATTCCGTTGCGGTTTCTTGGGAATGCTACATCTTGAGGTTATCCAAGAAAGGCTAGAAAGAGAATTTGATTTGGACTTAACGGCAACTGCACCGAGTGTTACATATGAGGTTACAATGCAAAGTGGTGAGACTCTGAATATTCATAACCCAAATGACATGCCAGATCCAGTAAGAGTTAAAATAGTAGAAGAGCCATGGATTACTGCAACTATAATGGTACCTGACCAATATTTAGGAGAAATTCTATCTCTATGTGAGGAGAGGAGAGGAAAACAGGAGGATTTATCTTATGTTGGTAACACAACAACAGCGTTGTTGAAGTATAAGTTGCCACTGTCTGAAGTTGTTTTTGATTTTTATGGTAGGTTAAAATCGATTTCTAAGGGATACGCAAGTTTAGATTGGGAAATTTCTAATTATCAGAAAAGTCAAATAGATAGATTGAGCTTTTTAGTTAATGGAAAACCTGTAGATGCATTGACCTGTATTGTTCACAAAAGTAGGTCTGAGAAAAGAGGACGTGAAATATGTGCGCGCTTGAAAGATTTAATACCACGTCAGCAATATAAAATTGCAATTCAAGCAACAGTGGGCGGTAAAATTGTTGCAAGAGAAACGATTAACCCTTACAGAAAGGATGTGACAGCTAAACTCTATGGTGGAGATGTAACACGAAGAATGAAGCTTTTAGAAAAGCAAAAGAAAGGTAAGAAAAGACTATATTCTGTAGGAAACGTGGACATTCCACATAATGCTTTTATTCAAGCTTTGAAAATAGGTGATTGATACATAGAAAGTAGAAAATTTGGTAAAATATAATGCTTAACTGCGAATTTATCTAATCTTTGTACTAACTTTACCAAAAATTCTACTATTTTAGATACAATTGCGATATCTAAATTTAAGGTATGGGGATGAACCCTATGATTAGGAAAGTTTTTGATATCTTTTCATGATATTATTTATTTCTTTTCTGATATTGGAAATGCTGATACTAAATCTGGTACCAATGATAATATAACTGCTCAAGTAATATGTAATATTATCGACTACGTTTGGGGAATAGGTGGACCTCTTATAACCGTAGTAATGATAGGTGCAGCTTTATTTGCAATATTTGGTAGAATACCCTGGTCGGTCCTTTTGCATTAGGTATATTTTATGCTGTATTTTTTGGTGCTAAAACTATTGTGACAAAAGTAATGGGTGATACAGGTGAAAATACTTCTTTAATGGAACAATATGGAGTGGATAAAAAGAAATAAATCCTTCTACCAATGGATTGCTTTGTATTGGAAATTTAAGGCTTATTTTTTTCTAAAACAGACCTGATGGACAGTTTCAACTATGTCTTCCACTTGCGGTAATGCTTTTTTTTCTAGATTTGCAGCATAAGGAAGGGGAATATCCTTACCAGTTACACGTACAACTGGAGCATCAAGGTAGTCAAATCCCTGCTCCATAACAACAGCTGAAAGCTCTGCTCCTATTCCTGCGAATGGCCAACCTTCTTCTATGCTAACTAATCTATTAGTTTTTCTGATAGAATTAATAATAGTTTCAGTATCAAGAGGTCTTAAAGTTCTTAAGTCAATAACTTCAGCTTCTATGCCTCCACCTGAAAGTAAATCTGCTGCACCTAAAGCGTCCGTTAATTTCAATGAGAAAGCAGTAATGGTTACATCCTTTCCTTCCCGTATCACAGCAGCTTTACCTATCTCAAGTAGATAGTCTTTGTCCGATAGCTCAGAATCAGGAACTTCATGCTCGTGCCCATAAGCGATCTCGTTTTCTAGAAATATTACTGGATCAGGATCACGAATTGCAGCTTTGAGCAGACCCCTGCAATCGGAGGCGAAATAAGGTGCTATTACTTTTAACCCTGGTACATGCGAATACCAAGATGCAAAACATTGAGAGTGTTGTGCAGCGACTCTTGCTGCAGCGCCGTTTGGTCCACGAAATACTATGGGACATCCAAGTTGTCCACCTGACATATAATTTGTTTTTGCTGCAGAATTCACAATTTGATCAATAGCCTGCATAGAGAAATTAAAAGTCATAAATTCAACTATTGGCCTGAGTCCAGCAAATGCTGCTCCAACAGCAAGACCAGCAAATCCATGTTCAGTAATGGGTGTATCAACCACCCTATTTTCTCCAAACTCTTTCAGCAACCCTTTTGTTACTTTATAAGCGCCATCATACTCCGCAACTTCTTCACCCATGATAAATACATCATGATTGTTTTGCATTTCTTCTCTAATTGCTGTACATAAAGCTTCTCTTACACTCAAGATTACCATTTATAAACTTTATAGATCTTAACCTAATAACTATATCAAAGTTACCAGGGATGAGTAAAGCAGATATTTCTACAAATTAAGCTTTACAAACACCATATTGTTAATTTTGGACAGCCACTTCTTTCAATTTAGTGGTAGGTTGTAACATTGTGTATGTAATGTTGCCAGCTATTGAAGCAGATGTTATAGAAGTTATAATTATTAATAGGGCAAACAATCTGGAAACAACACTAAGGGATAGAGCCTGCTATTGACGTAGTTATAAGGTTCATATAGGTAATTCTTGAAAACAGTGGTCTTTTTTCTGCTTTTTCTGACTTACCCTTACTAAAACCTGTTTTACTCTTGATTTTTTCCTGTAAGTATTCTACTATGTCATTGTTTTGTTTATCAGTGGCAAGATCCAAAGAGCTCTTTTCATTTTTGTCTCGTACTTCAAAATTTGCTCCTTTTTCTAGATATTTTACTTTGTCTGCATGATAATTGTTTGTAGCATGATATAAAATAATCCATCTATCTTGATCCATTGCGTTGAGGTCTATTTATCTAATTATAATATAGTCTTTATTATCTCTACATTGCTGAATATAGCAGTAATATGTAAAGAAGTCCACTCTTCTTTTTCATGCCAATATTTGCTCTACTTTTAAATTCTGTCAGTTCCTTTCGCGCTTTTTTTACAACGCTTTTGTTTTAGAATGCTAGTTTTTTGTTTTGCCTAATTCACTATTAAGTGTTACATTTTTACTTCCTAGATCTCGTATTTTTTGTTTTAATAATTGATTCTCTTTCTACTCATTCTTGAGTTGAACATATGATCTTTTTAGTTGAACTTCAAGCTTCTTTATTTCCTCTTCAGAGTGTAAGGAAATCGTTCCGTTCTCATCTTTTATATGGATGTCTGTTCTGGAGGAATATGTATTTCACTATCATCACTAGTACTATTACTACGTATATCATCATACTATTCGTAGTAAAAATCTATAACATTTGCTGGAACAGTTACATCATTTCCGTTTACAGATGTTATCATAAATGCTTATTCTATGATAAATGATAGGTACTTCTACCTTGAAGCTTGATGTTAAATTTTTTGCTTTCTTCTGCGGCTTTGCACGATAACTTTTTTCTGCTTCCTCTAACATTTTTATTATAGTATACCTGTTTAGTACATTACCAGCCACCTCTCTTGGAACTTGATCCTGAGCATCTTTTAATAAGGGTTTTACTCGATCATCACTTAGTAACGTTGCATTATCTCTATGATTATCATGCAAAGCAACGATGTGCAAAGGGGTAGGTCCACCATCTTTAGATCTGTCTTTTACTCGAATATTAACACCTACTTTCTTGTCTAGTAAAAGCTTTACCATTAGTAGATTGTTACATTCTACAGCGGGGTGTAGTAATGTCCAACCTTCTGAAGTTTCCTCTGGAGTTTGTATACTAAATAGATGATTCTTATCTATACCAAGGCGAAACTTACTATATTCTACTTCATCTTTTTCGCGTAACTCATTTCCTACTCTTTTAAGTAAATTATCCTCATTTCAAATCTTGGCTTTTGCTTGCTTTTTGTATGATTTTAAACAACTTTTCCTTTTCTATTACCATAACCCTTCCCTCTCAGTTTACTTGTCATTGTTGTATAGTTTCTAGAAAGGTTAAATTTATCGAAATTCTATATTTTATCTAAAGATTAATCATAAATACTTTCTTGCATTCCCTGTTATCCCAGTAGATATCCCACTAATAAGTAGCAGAATGACGGTTGTTGTTTAGCTGCAAATATTTAAGAAGTTTACCAAACAGAAAAAAAGACGAAAGAAGCCCCGCGGCAGCTATTTATTCACTATCGTTTTATCAGTTGGCGTTTTTTTAG
>NZ_NJBR02000061.1:0-1219 GCF_002204235.2 Wolbachia endosymbiont of Wuchereria bancrofti | reverse complement strand
GTTGTATTGAAAAACATAGAAGGTCAAGATTTTGGTGTTGGGTTATTATTTTACAATTTTGGAAACCCATTAACTGGAGTACTAAAATTCATTAATTTTTATGATGAAAATAATCCAGTATTGCAAAAAGATCAAAGAAGAAACAGGTAGGCTCTACTTGACAGGGGGCGATTGTTCTCAAACTATCTGCATATCAAACAAGGATGGTGCTTATGCACAATGGATGGTGATAACGGCTACTATCAGTGTCAATATAAACAAAGTGATGCATTTACAGCAATAGATAGCTTAATCAAGGCTGGAAATGTACAGTAGAAATTTACTTTGCAAAAAGGAAAAGAACTATCTTCTGATGTCTATGAAGCAAAACATTGTTTTGAATGATAAGACAATGGCTACTTTACCAAAAATAGGTTACCATATACTTAATGACCAATTGGTTATGCGTAATCATGTTACAGAAGAGAAGGTAGCTATTCGCAGGGATTTCCATTTTTTAAAAGCTGTTAAATTTGGTGATGATTACAAACTGACCTTTTACAATGCGCTGGGTAATTAGTTCTTTGAATACAAAAAATATGATCCACAGTATTCAAACATTTCGGATAAGAATAAATTCATAGGTTTAAATTGTGCGAAAAAAAATACAGTTTGAATCTCGGCGAATTATTTAGTCACCGACCATCGTTTTTTATTAAGGAAGGATCCGCTGAACCAGTTTTTCATGGTTACCATTTAGCTAACGTGTTCTAATTAATAAATAGTAAAAAAGGTAGGAAAATAGTTAAATTAATTAATAAATTAGATTATTTCAATAAAAATGTTCAGTTTAAGCATTGCGATTACCATAAAGGAATAGGTGCAACATTTACAATTCTTCTGACATGAATATAGAAAAAGAATACACGGTAACAGATACAAATAGCGAGTTCTCTCTAGGAGATGACAATTTGATTCTTCATACCATTCCAGAGTTATATACATCGAATTGAAGAAGATCTTGACATAACTTTTAGCTACAAATATTTAAGAAGCTGTAACCGTTTACAGGTTGTAGGAATGGGTAAAGAACTAAGCAGCGGCAGTTACCAGATTCTGTAACTTTTGAAAGGGATCTCGGCCATTTAGACGTGAAGTTAAAAGTATCCATTCAGCGGAGTAGCAAAATAAGATAGACAAGGTAGTATAAAAGATAACGATAGAGCAAAAGTAAGGTAAT
>NZ_NJBR02000007.1:0-7037 GCF_002204235.2 Wolbachia endosymbiont of Wuchereria bancrofti | reverse complement strand
GCAAGATTTGTTAAGTGTTTCTTTTTGCATCCTTGGTATACATTATTCTTAAATGTTGCAATTCGTGCAGTACGCACTGGAATGGTACCATTTGCTATTATTTTCTGCTTATCCAGCACACTTAGATTTCTGGGCCGCAACAAGCTTTGCAATTGGTACTCTATAAGGCGAACATGAGATGTAATCTACCCCTGATTTGATGAGAAACTCTATGGATTTTGGATCTGCTCCGTGCTCTCCACATACACCAAGTTTAATTTCTTTTCTGGTTTTTTTGCCTCTTTCGATAGCTGTTTTAATTAACTCCCCTACCCCTTCGACATCTAGTACTTCAAATGGATCGTTTTCAAATATATTATTTTCTTTATAAGAATTGAGGAAATTAACTGAATCATCCCTTGAGAGCCCCATAGTTGTTTGCGTTAAATCATTAGTGCCAAAACTAAAAAACTCTGCGTGTTTTGCTAGCTTATCAGCAATCAGTGCTGCCCGTGGTAGCTCTATCATCGTTCCAATTGAATAGTTCACATCGAAATTTTCAGCCTCTTTTTTTAATAACTCGCATATCAAGGTAAACTCTTTTTCGTTCATGATAAAAGGAATCATAATTTCGGGCTTAACTTCTGCCTTTTTCTCCTTCTTTAACTCATCCACGGCACTGAGTATTGCCCTGGTTTGCATGCTATATATTTCAGGATGAGAAATGGCGAGCCTGCAGCCCCGGTGGCCAAGCATTGGGTTTTTTTCTGATAACTGTACTATTTTGTTTTTTACTGATTCAACTGACTTATTCAGTGATTTAGCAATCTTTTCTATAGTAGATTGATTATCTGGTAAAAACTCATGTAGAGGTGGATCAAGCAAACGTATAGTAACCTCCCTGTCCCCCATAATGGAAAATATCTCTTTGAAATCAGACTTTTGCATTTTCTCTAACTTGCTTAATGCACTTGTTCTTTCGGTTTTGTCGTCAGCTATTATCAATCTTTGAATGAACTCAATCCTGTTACTAGCAAAAAACATATGCTCTGTACGGCATAAACCTATGCCTTCAGCACCGAATTCTTTAGCAATTTTTGCATCTTTTGGAGTATCAGCATTCGCTCTCACTTTAATCATTTTAGTTTCATCTATCCAGTTAATTATCGTTTTGAATTCTTGCGATAACTCAGGTGAAATTGTGGGAAGGATGCCGAGCATAACTTCACCTGTTCCTCCATTGATGGTTATTGGTTCCCCTTTATTTACTGTTCTATCTCCTAAAGAAAAGAAATTTCCATTTTTATCAATATAAAGTCCATTTACACTGCAAATGCATGGTTTACCCATCCCGCGGGTTACAACGGCAGCATGCGAAGTCATTCCTCCTCGTGCTGTTATTATACCACTTGCAGCATTCATTCCATTGATATCTTCAGAGCTAGTTTCTAGTCTTACTAAAATTATTTTTTTACCCTGTTCTGCAGCTTTTTCCGCATCACTTGCGCTGAAAACTATATATCCTGAAGCAACACCTGGAGAAGCTGGCAGTCCCTTCCCTATTACTTTTTGATCGACTCTAGCTTCGAGGACTGGATGTAATAAATTATCAAAAGTTTTGGGATCAATTTTTAGTATTCCTTCTTCTTTTGTAATTGTTCCTTCATTTACCATATCAACTGTTATACGAACAGCAGCTTCAGCTGTACGCTTACCAGACCTAGTTTGTAAAATCCATAACTTGCCGCCCTGCACAGTAAATTCGATATCTTGCATGTCTTTATAGTGCACCTCAAGTTTTTTACATACCTCACATAATTCTTGATAAACGCTTGACATCAGCTTTTCCATGGTGTTTTCTTGCTTCCCATTAATCGGTATAGGAGTATAGACACCAGAAACCACATCTTCACCTTGAGCATTGACCAAAAATTCACCAAAACATTTTTTTTCTCCAGTTGAAGGATTGCGTGTAAATATCACACCAGTTGCGGAATTATTATTCAAATTACCAAAAACCATCGCTTGTACATTAACTGCAGTTCCAAGGTTTTCAGGAATATTATGTATTTTTCTATAGGAAACAGCTCTTTCATTTTGCCAAGAAGCAAACACCGCATTTACTGAGCTTAGCAGCTGCTCTTCAATGTCCTGCGGGAAATGTTTCTCTGTTTTTTCATGCACTATCTTTTTGAAATCGTAAACAATCCTCTTTAAAATATCAACATTAAGATCAGCTAAACTTTTTGCTCCATTTTTTTGTCGTTTGTTATCAATAACGCTTTGAAATAGTTGGTGGTCGAGTTGTAATACAACATTGGAATACATCATGATGAAACGGCAGTAGCTATCATAAGCAAAACGTTCTCCGCTTTTTTTTGCAAGACCAATGACGGTTGTATCATTTAAGCCAGCGTTTAAAATTGTATCGAGCATACCCGGCATTGAATTAACACTACCGGAACGTATTGAAACTAATAAGGGATTATTTGAATCTCCAAATTTGCAACCAATATCATTTTCGAGCATTGTCATATACTCTTTGATTGTGCTACATAGGTCGTCAGATAGTCCATTACCTTGGTAATAATTTTTACAAGCAGAAGTGGAGATTGTAAAACCAGGTGGAACGGGAATACCAATGTTGCACATTTCTGCTAAATTTGCTCCCTTTCCTCCCAGCAGATTTTTCATTTCTGCATTGCCTTCGCATTTGTTCTGACTAAAGTAGTATATTAACTTTTCTTCCATTGTTTCTGGTTTTTCTTGACAAACATATTTCACATAAACAGTATCCACTAAAACGGTTTCACAACAATCATAATAACTATGATTATTATCAATACCGTGACCATCTCATTTAAAACGCGAAAATAAACGTGATTCTTTTCATTTGAACCCATTGCAAACTTCTTCCTGTGCATTGCAAGTAGCCCATGAATACCAAACATAAAAAACAATGCTAGTGCTTTTACATGAAACCACCCTTCGCGGTACGCTTCCCTAATAATCATTAATGCAATCCCAAAACTGAGTGAAAAAAGCATTGCAGGGTTTATAATGTATCTTAAAAGTCTCCTTTCCATTGTTTGAAGTAAGCTATCATTTTCTGATCCTGGCTTTACAGTTGCGTGGTAGACATACAGCCTAGGCAAATAAAGCATACCTGCCATCCACATAATGATGGAAATAATATGAAAAGCCTCGAGCCAGTGGTAATAATCCATGTAGATATTGTTACAAGATATTAAAAATTTCTGATATTATCTCAGTTTAACGAAAAAGAAATCAAGATGAAAGCAGAAAATTTCACTAAAGAGCAGGTAATTAAATTTTACAGGAAAATGCTACTCATACGCAGATTTGAGGAAAAGGCAGGACAATTATATGGAATGGGACTAATAGGTGGATTTTGTCATCTATCAATAGGACAAGAAGCAGTTGCAGTTGGGACTTACGCTGCATCAAGACCTGGTGATGCTTTTGTCACAAGTTATAGGGACCATGGTTTAATGCTTGCATGTGACTCCAATCCAGATGTTGTGATGGCAGAGCTGACCGGTAAAGAAACGGGGTGTTCAAAAGGTAAAGGTGGCTCAATGCATATATTTGATGTTGAAAAGCAATTCTTTGGTGGACATGGAATAGTGGGTGCACAAGTTCCAATTGGCACAGGAATAGCATTTGCTAATAGATATAAGAAAAAAGATAACGTAGTATTCACGTATTTTGGTGATGGTGCTGCAAATCAAGGGCAAGTGTATGAATCATTTAATATGGCATCTTTGTGGAAGTTACCTGTGGTTTACATCATAGAAAATAACGAATATGCGATGGGGACCTCCGTGCAAAGGTCAACTTTGGTAACTGAGCTATATAAGAGAGGGGAGAGTTTTGGTATTCCTGGGAAGCAAGTTAATGGAATGGATTTCTTTTCTGTTTATGGGGCTACAAGCGAAGCAGCTGAGTACGCGCGTAGCGGAAAAGGACCTATTTTACTTGAAATGGAGACATATCGATATCGCGGCCATTCGATGTCAGATCCTGCTACCTATCGTTCGAAAGAAGAAGTTGAAGATATGAAGCAAAATCATGATCCTATAAGCACTTTAAAGAAGTACATTATAGATAATAAAATTGCTTCAGAGGAAGAATGTAAAACAATTGACAAGGAAATACGTGATTTAGTGAAAAAGTCAGAAGGTTTTTCTAAAAATAGTGAAGAACCAAACATTGGTGAGCTATGTACTGACGTTTACAAGTCTGCCAGCCATTCATTATAGATTAAACATAAAATTCTTTGATAAACTTCACCAGCTCCCATAGTACTGAAGTTAGTTATTTATCTTCTCTGTACAGATTAAACGACAAAAAAACTAACATATCTGGTGTCTCATGTTTAATTTTTTGCATTGTGTGCACCTCATGTCTTTTATATTATTGTCTACATTATTAGCTAGTACTGTAAATCGTGCTTACTGAGCGCTTAAGAAACATTAAAAAAACGTCAACTGATAAAATGATAATGGATAACCAGCTGCCATGGGGATTTTTTTGCTTTTTTTTATTGGGTAAATTTCTTAAGTATTTACAGCTAAAAGTTAGTTGCAATTTAAAAGTAGCTAATCATTAAGTGTTTGGAATAAAAAACGCTAATATTGAAAGTACATATTAAATAACTAGCCACCACAGGGCTTCTTTTGCCTTTTTTTAAGCCACTGCTTTGCAAGCTAGCATTTGTTACTCAAAAGGGAGTGTGTAGTGCTTCAATGGACTTTTTGATGTGCTCAGGGAGAGGGGCAGTAATAGTGATTTTTTTATTATTTGGTAGTTTTAAAGATAAAGAATATGAGTGAAGGTGGATTTTACTCGCTATGCCATCAACAAAAGCTTTTTTACCACCATATTTACCGTCACCAAGAATAGGACAGTTTATATGGGCTAAATGTGTGCGCAACTGATGAGTTCTGCCGGTAATTGGCTGTAATTTTAAATAAGCAACCGATCTGGTGTCATTCCAGCATGTGATACTGGAATCCAGTTTTTTGATTGAAAATGTTATATAGTGCGCTTGTTTATGATCAATTTTGCTGGATCCCAGTATCGGGGCACTGAAATGACAAAGGAAAGCACTGGGATAACAGGAAGAAAGGCTACTTAGATGACACACTTTTGGTAGACTTAAATTACAATGTTCATATAGCTGTGTATCAGCTACTTGAATAATAGGGCGTTGCACGAGAGGTTTATTGAGTTTAAATTTTGCTATAATCGAAAAACGCGTAGTGGCATTCTGGGATGAATTTTTGTCAATGACCACTTTCTCTTGGCCTGAAACATATTTCTTCACCAATGGGTAGTCTATTACTCCTCTATTCTTACTTGGTATGCCAGAAGTTAATGCTAAGTAAGTTTTTTTTACTCTCCGTCCTTTAAATTCCTCCATAAGGTATCTGGCAACATTAGCATTACGTGCGAATATTATTGCTCCACTTGTGTCTCTATCTAATCTATGGACAATTTTAAATGTTTCTCCCTTTCTGACTTGATCAAGCAAATCACTAATACTAATCTTTACTTTTATGCCACCTTGAACAATTACTCCTGCAGGTTTGTTAATGGCTAATATATATTCGTCCTCATATAATATGTTGCTTCTTAACAGCTCTACCAACTTTTCATTATGTTTACAGTTAGAATTAGCGTTTTCAATATAATCCAAGTATTTTATCGTTATAATTTGCCCAGAGTTTACTCTATCACTAGACTTAGCTTTGCAGTCATTAACTTTGATCAGTCCTCTCCTTAAAGACTTCTCAATTGCGGATTGCTTCAAATTGGGAAAGATTCTTCTGATGTATCTGTCTAGCCTAACGTTATTATCTTCTACTGATATGGTTTTTATATTCCCCATTTACTCTATTTGGATAAACACCAGTGTCAGTTATTTGCATGACATAAAAAAGTATAGCATAAAATATACTCTGCGAAATCACTTATTAGGATATCATTTCAGTAAGCGGAGCTAGAGCTTAGTAGGATCTATTGTCAAGGACTACATGTGCCATCCAGCAAACAGATTGAATATAGAGTTCAAAACTCTGCTGTCGGTTTCCTGCATGATTAGCGAAAACCAAATATTAGTGCTTGCTTAAAACCCACTTAACTAGTTACAGTTTCTAAGTTTCAAGTACAGTAAAATGACGGTTTTTTTCCTCTAGTTATTTTTTATGTTGTATCTTTGAAGTGGTACTTGTTTTTCCTTTATTGGAACTAGCAATCCACCTCATCAAGTTTCACCAGTAATCTATTGTTACCACAGCACTGTTTTTTGCCGTCCCCGTAGTACAAATAAGATTCAGCACAACGTCAATACTGTTATCGAGGGCATGGGTAATAAAAACGCTCTTACTATGTGCTTAACTTTTCTGTTTTCCAGAGCACTTTCTGCAATTACTCAATCAATTGGTAGCGCAGATACTGTTGCTAACTTCATTCTTAACTTTCTTCCAGCGAAATTACTACTGCCTAGAATATTTTTGGCCTACGCTTTTATTTCAACTGCAATTAGCATATCTATGGAAGTTATTGCATTAATGGTACCAATAGCTGTTAACTTAGTGAAAAATGGAATTTTTGGTCTCGAAATAGGAACTGCGGCTATGGTAGGTGATGCTGTATTGGTGACAACCTTCAATGATATCTGATACTACTATCGCATCTGTTTCTTCATAAGGAGCTTTGGTAAGAGAAAAACTTAAAGCAAACTTTAAAGTTGCATTTATCTCAAGCATTATAACACTTATCTACCAGCAGTTACCTCACATAGTATAAAATTTGTTCTTACATCTAATTTAGATTATTTATCAATAGCAAAAGTTATTCCCTATGTTTCTCTAATAATCATGGATTTGTTTGAAGAGAGCACTCTAGCGATAATAGCTGTAAACATAATTATTGCTGGTGTACTAGGAATAACTTTTTCTGACATACTGTAATTTAATATTCTAATGACATATAAGGTAGTTTTAAAAAAGTAAACGAAATAACAATATTTG
>NZ_NJBR02000060.1:0-6471 GCF_002204235.2 Wolbachia endosymbiont of Wuchereria bancrofti | reverse complement strand
ATATTTATTCACAAGTTAAGTAACAAGAATCTTAGCTAAGTTTTAAGTTAATGACAAGTTATTGACAAAACTACTATTACTATTACTATACTTTAATATATAAAAGGGGAGAGTAAATTGGCTAGAATAAAGAGTGGTAAGGCATTAGTATCAAAGACTATAAAGGAGGGAAAGCAGGGCAGAAGAATACCTATCTGGCTAATGCGGCAGGCTGGCAGGTCTCTTCCTGAGTACCGCAGGGCAGTAAAGGACATAAGCAGTTTTATGGAAATATGCTACAACACAGACCTGGTGGTAGAGTTAACATTGCAGCCATTGGCAAGATTCGGCATGGACGCAGCAATAATTTTTTCAGATATTTTGATAGTGGCTGATGTTCTAGGTTGCGATGTAGACTTCGTACGCGGTGTAGGTCCGGTGATAAAACCTATAAAAAATTTCAAAGAATTGAGAAATCCACAGAAAATTGAAACTAAGACCCTACCGATCCTAAATGCTATAAGAAAGGTTAGAGACCAATTGCCAGAAGAAAAGTCTCTTATAGGATTTGCTGGAGGGCCATGGACGGTAGCTTCATATATAATAGAGGGCAGAAGCAGCAAAACCTTTTCTAAGGTGTTAAACCTACATCCCTCGAGTTTAGAGCGGGTAATTGAACAGATAACGGAAGTGACAATTTCCTATCTGGTTAAGCAAATAGAGTTTGGAGCAGATGTTATTCAGTTATTTGACAGTAATGCTGGTGTACTCTCAGGAGAACTATTTGAGGAGTGTGTTATCAAGCCAACAAAGAAAATTGTTTCAGCAATAAAAGGCGAGTTTCCTGATTTCCCGATAATAGGTTTCCCGAAGTCTGCTGGAAGCCTTTACAAAGATTATTGTGAAAAAACGGGTGTGTCCGCGGTGAGTATAGACTATAACGTTCCAATAGAATGGGCAAAAGAAAACCTAAAAATTCCCTTGCAAGGAAATCTTAATCCTAGCCTTTTAGCCTACAATAAAATAGAAGCAATTAAAGAAACGAAGCGCATAATAGATTGCTTTAGAGATTTACCTTTCATATTTAATCTTGGGCATGGGGTGCTTCCTAATACTCCGATTGAGAACATTGCTGCGCTAGTGGACCTAGTGAAGAGTCAGTAACAAAATTCCTAGCTTTTTTGTTGTACAAGGCTTATTATTTGAGTTTAGCTCTAGTAAAATTATGTCAGACCTTGCAGAAAGAATGCTCCTGATAAAGCCATCACCTACAATTGCTGTAACCGATAAGGCAAATAGGTTAAAAGATGAAGGAAAAAAAATCTGTGTTTTAGCCACGGGAGAACCAGATTTTGATACTCCGAATCACATAAAAAAAGTGGCCATTCAAGCGATAGATGAAGGTAGAACTAAGTATACTGCTGTAGATGGAACACGTGAACTTAAAGAGGCAATAATCAGCAAATTAAAAAGGGATAATAATCTTGAGTATGCACTTAGCCAGGTTTGTGTTGGTGCTGGTGCTAAACAGGTATTATTTAACTTATTTATGGCAACAGTTAACCCTGGAGATGAAGCTATAATCCCTGCTCCTTATTGGGTCTCGTATGTTGATATGGTAAGCCTTTTTGGTGGCTTGCCAGTTGTGATAGAGTGTGGGCAAGGCTTAAAACTGACACCGGAATTGTTGAAGAGCAAGGTGACCAAAAAAACTAAGTGGTTGATTCTCAACTCACCAAATAATCCAGCAGGGGTTGTATATACATACAGTGAGTTGGAAGGCATAGCACAAGTATTGCTTGAATATCCACATGTAAATATTGTTACAGATGACATTTACGAACATATAATATATGACGGGAAGTTCTTCACCATAGCTCAGGTTGAACCGAAACTTTACAATAGAGTTTTTGTGGTCAATGGAGTGTCAAAAGCTTATGCAATGACAGGCTGGAGAATAGGTTATATTGCAGGTAGAAGTGATGTAGTGAAAGCTATTTCCACATTACAGTCTCAGAGCACTTCTAACCCAAATTCGATAGCGCAAGCAGCAGCAGTTGAGGCATTGAACGGTGATCATAGCTTTTTGAAGGAAAGAATGGGAATCTTTAAAAGTCGTAGGGATTTTGTAATAGAAAAGCTAAATTCTGCTCCAGGGTTATTAGCGTCCATTCCGCAAGGTGCGTTCTATTTGTTTGTCTCGTGTAAAAATTTGTTGGGCAAAAGCACAAAGAGCGGTAAAGTAATAAATAACGATCTTGATTTTGCTGAATACTTGCTGGAAGATCATCTGGTTGCTGTGATACCGGGAATTGCGTTTGGCCTGAAGAATTTTATTAGAATTTCTTATGCAACCTCTCAGGAACAACTGGAGATTGGGTGTAACAGCATTATTAAAGCGTGTAAAATGTTAAGTTAACTTTTTTACACCTTCATGTATAATATCCTCACGTGTCAGTGAAGTGGAGTTAGTGTATAGCTTGAACGTATTTGTTGTTAGCTAGTCTATTTGAAATAGTATGGACTACAGCACTAAAATACGGCAGTAGTTCTACTCGCATTTTACCTGTAATAATAATTTTTGGTTTGTACTCCTGTAAGTCTTTACTAGTTATCGGTAGCAATGAAATTCATTCCCCCCCTTGGCACGTATTATGCGGTTTGGACTGGCGCGGGTTCTATAGGTGCAGCAACAATGGGAATAGCTTTTTTAATGATCCAGTAAATTTTGGGTGTTCATTTTTCATTATTTTAATGGTGATAGGCACTATAGGCTTGAAAGTGTTTACCAAATAAATAATTGAACACCAGATGTAAGAATATATATGCTAAAAATTGAGGTAAAATAAACGGTTCATGAATGCCTATTTTATAATGTCGAAGATGTTTACCTGAGTTATTTCGGATTCTTTTATTTGGAAAAAGGCTTTACTGACTTGGCAAGTATCTTTCCAATGTTTAGTTCTTCACTTTCCTCGTTTTGTTAAATTAAATTGGTATTATTTATTTTATCTACTAAATCTTTTCCTTCCT
Organism: Wolbachia endosymbiont of Wuchereria bancrofti; assembly: GCF_002204235.2. Taxonomy (NCBI): domain Bacteria; kingdom Pseudomonadati; phylum Pseudomonadota; class Alphaproteobacteria; order Rickettsiales; family Anaplasmataceae; genus Wolbachia; species Wolbachia endosymbiont of Wuchereria bancrofti. Next base: position 3,459 of record NZ_NJBR02000060.1, on the reverse strand, counting down.
CTAGAGTTTTTTAAATCGCTTTCATTGATATAATGTTCATTGTTGAATTCTGCAACAATCTCTTTCTTTTTTGGATGAGTGTTTAGGAATTCCAATACCTGATGTTTAGCATAAGCTTGAATAAGTTCCTTATTAAATCTTGGGTCGTTATGTAGATCTTCTAAACTTTTGTCATAGTGTTTTGCTTGATTGACAGTAAATTTATTATTTCTTCTATGCCACTCAAAAATTCCTTATAAAGGTTTGCCGTATCTATTACCTACGTGTGCGGCAAGTGTTTGTTCAATATATTTCTGTTATATAATTTTGCAGCATGTTATCTGCTATGCTTATACTCATGGCTTACTTTGACTTTACATCTAATACTTTACACGCAGAAAGGTCAATATTGAGTTAACTGAAACGTTTCTGAAGCCAAACTTTACTAAAAATTGTATTATTTTAGATATAATTTTCACTGCAGAGTAAAAACATAAATAAAATGGATCTTATAACAAAAGTAAAGCTTAAGATAAAGGTAAATAAGGGCAAAATCATAAATGTTCTTATCATCTGTAATGTAATTTTTTAATATATCTTATCCGTAAACTAGTAGTGAAAATGGTAGAAAAATCATAAATAAGATAAAAAATCTCTTTTAAAATACCTTTTTCCGTTTAAGCAGCTAACACCAAAAATTTAGTTGATGTATAATTAATTATTTGCTATGAATTTAGCTCTGTTAAATTTCGGTAAATTAAACTAAGTGTTTATAAAAATATTGTTCTTTGTAAATAAAGTACCTATAATTCTAAGTTTGAGGTGAAGTTGATGCTACAGAGAAGTTTTTTAATATGGTTATTAGCATCGCTATTCTACGCATACCAGTATGTATTACGCGTAATCCCAAACATAATCGCACCTGAATTAATAACAAAGTTTAACATAAGCATTACGGATATTGGTCAATTTGGTGGGCTATACTATATAGGCTACACATTTGCTCACATACCTGTTGGTCTTGCCCTTGATAGGTTCGGACCAAAATTTGTTTTGCCTACATGTATTGTTTTAACGTTTGTTGGAACATTACCACTCATATGCTTTGATGAGTGGTATTACTTAATACTTAGTAGGATAATTGTTGGAGTTGGATCATCTGCTTCAGCAATTGGAATCTTCAAAATTGCAAGCATATATTTTTCACAGAAAAAATCAGCAAGAATGGCCAGTTTATCTATAATAATAGGATTGCTGGGAGCTATTTATGGCGGACTACCCCTGGATTTTTTGTTCAATAAGTTTGGTTGGGATTATGTTATATACGCTTTCTCAACGTTTGGTTGTTTACTTGCTCTGCTGCTATTCTTCATAACACCAAACAATAGTACAGAGAAGAATGTAAGTAGCAATGTATTTCAAGATTTAAGAACTGTGCTTTTCAACAAGCATATCATTCTAATCAGCTTTTTTAGTGGCTTAATGGTTGGTCCGTTAGAGGGTTTTGCTGATGGTTGGGCAAAGGCATTCTTATGTGAAGTATATCAAATGACCGGAGATCTAGCGTCCTTGCTTTCTTCTCTCATGTTTATAGGCATGGGAGCTGGGTCGTTCTTTTTAGCTTACTTCCTGGAGAGGCATCCAAATAGGCACTATGAAGCAATTATTGCATGTTCTCTTGCAATGATTGCTAGTTTTCTCTTGCTTTTTGCACAAGCTGGCGGTCTATATGTTGTACTGCCTGCACTTCTTATTATCGGCTTTGCATCTGGATACCAAGTGGTTACCATTTATAAAGCAATAAGTTATGTGGACAATAGCTTGGTAGGCCTGACTACAGCTGTGTCGAACATGATAGTTATGGTTTTCGGCTATTTTTTTCACACTGTAATCGCAAAAATAGTAGATTTATGTTGGGATAGAACAGTAATACAAGGAAATCCTGTATATGGTTCTGAGCTGCTGATAAAAGCGATATCAATCATTCCTATATGTCTACTTTTGGCTGCTTTTTGGTTCTTTTGGTTAAAGAAAAGGTCTTGAAATTGCTTATGGTATTTTGGTATTATTAGATTGAAGTGGAGTTTTACCTATGACAAGTGTTTCAGAGAGAATCTGTGACTCTAAAAATAGTTTAAAGTTTCTTGATGATGAGATTTATCAATCTATAGAGAGAGAGTTGCAGCGTCAAAAATCGCAATTGCAACTGATTGCATCAGAGAATTTTGCAAGTGAAGCGGTAATGGAAGCACAAGGTTCTTTTCTGACTAATAAATATGCAGAAGGTTATATAGGCAAAAGGTATTACTGTGGTTGTGAGTATGTGGATGAAGTTGAGAATTTGGCTATAGAAAGACTCTGTAAGCTGTTTGATGTTAGATTTGCAAACGTTCAGCCTCACTCTGGTTCTCAAGCAAACCAAGCGGTATTTGCTTCACTACTTACTCCAGGAGATACAATACTTGGGTTATCAATAAGTTGTGGAGGACATTTAACTCATGGTGCGGCACCGAACCTTTCTGGTAAGTGGTTTAAATCGATTCAATATGCAGTTGACAAAGGTACCTGTCTGCTTGATATGGACAAAGTGGAAAGGCTAGCACTCGAACATAAGCCAAAATTGATCATAGCTGGTGCTTCTGCTTACCCAAGAAGAATGGATTTCAAACGCTTTCGCGAGATTGCAGATAAAGTTAGTGCATATTTACTTGCAGATATTGCTCATTATGCTGGACTTATTGCAACGGGTGAATATCCGTCCCCTGCTAAATATGCGCATATTATAACTTCCACGACTCACAAAACTCTGCGTGGTCCTCGCGGTGGAGTGGTAATAACAAATGATGAAGCACTACATAAAAAAGTTCAATCCGCAATTTTCCCGGGGTTACAAGGTGGGCCGCTTATGCATGTGATAGCTGCAAAAGCTGTTGCATTTAAAGAGGCATTGGCGCCAGAGTTTAAAGCCTATATCAAAAGAGTTGTGGAGAATGCGAAAGTGCTAGCTCAAGCGTTGCAAAAGCATGGGCTGAGCGTTATAACCGGTGGCACTGACTCTCATATAGTACTAGTTGACTTAAGACCGCAAAAATTGACTGGAAAAGGCGTTGTAGATAGCCTTGAAAGGGCTGGTATTACCTGCAATAAAAACTCTGTACCATTTGACATGGAAAGACCGACTATTACTTCAGGACTACGTTTTGGCACTGCTGCTGAGACAACACGTGGACTTAAGGCAGAGAATTTTAAAGAAATAGCTGACCTAATAAATGAAGTGATTCAAGGATTAATTAATGGAAATAGCGCAGATGTTGAGAGAATGGTGAAAAATAAAGTTAAAAAGATTTGTGATGATTTTCCTATTTATCAGTAGTTGCTATAAGCCGTGAGAGCTGCAAAAAATCACTTGATAAACCTCGCTAATTCTCTTATTAATCATGATGCTGAAGGTATTCAGTTATCTTCAATCTGTGCAGATTA
>NZ_NJBR02000059.1:0-7840 GCF_002204235.2 Wolbachia endosymbiont of Wuchereria bancrofti | reverse complement strand
AAATATTTATGGTAAAATCAGCACACGTAATATCATTTATTGCATAAATTACCTGTAAATTGTAACGTTTGTACAGTTGCGTGTAAAAGCACTGGTATGATTTAACATAGCTCCAAAGGCCTATAAACTACCATACAAGTTCAAGTTCCTATTATTATCATACATTTTTATCATAGCCCTTATAAATTACGCATAGTTTCTACTAAACCATTATACCATTTATTGCAAAATTGTATTTTATATCTTAGGATCATATTATACATCTATTTAAGTTTTTATCCCATACGTGACCAACGGCAGCATAGCGCTGTCTTCTATACTTAGTGCTATTACTGATACAATCTTGGGCGCACTAAAAAACACAGCAAGTAAACACACCTAACGTGAAAAGTACTGGCCAAGACATTCTGCCGAATATTGCAAGCAAAGCTGCACTAATTATTATCACCGTTATTATTGGTCCACCTATACTGTGAGTATAGAGCACCATTCTACATAGTAGAATGTTCGGATTCTCAGCATTTGTATCAAATGCAAGGGAGAAAAATTAAAAACATAAGCAGAAGAATTTTTTTTATTATGTTTTATCTACAATAATTTTTGCTTTGTATTAGATTATCCCTCACCTTGATTAAATTTGGATAAATTGTGCAAGGAGAACTCTGTTGCATAGCGACTAATAAAAAGAGCAAGAATGGAGGAAAGTATTTAAAATGCCGGCGATATTGGACTGATAGTTTAAGAGATCTTCTAAATGAGTTATCTTATTGTACACTGTGCAGCATAATGGTGAGGTCTATTACCATCAGTCCTTCAAGTGTTCTTCATCATATTTGAGTAAGCCGTATATAAGAATTGCGATTGTAGAACATATAACTGTCAGCAGTAAATTTGACAAAACACCATAAGAGAAGAATTTTCCCACTATATATATTCCGATAGCCCCAAACATCATATTGCAAAATGAGAGAACTGCACTACCAAGCCCTATACCTTTGATCATTTCTAATGCAGAGGTTACGTTGTTGCTTATTATCAATGCAAGTCCAATATTGTTTGGGACCCAGCACATTATGAGGGTGTATATATTTAATTTATCTATTAAGTAAAGACATATCAGCGAACAGTCAGATATTATTGGTAATACTAAACCTATCCTTAACATCCTGCTAACTCCCACCTTCTGTACACATCTTCTGTTAATTAAAGTTCCGATTATGTAAAATATGACTATTATTGATATAAAATAACCGAAGTGTCGCACCTCAATACCCATAGATTCAAATATGAAAGGATAGTTAACGATATACGCATAAAGCCACATGAAAGTTAATCCATGAATAGTTGAAAATCCAAGAAAACGATAATTCCTAAATGTTGATATATATTGCTTAAAGACATCAATGATTATCTTATTTATGTTAGTCTTATTTTTATTAATATTGAGTGTTTCTTGTAACTTAAAGTAAATAAAGATAAGCATAATAATTGCTGCAAGTGATATAATAAAAAACAAAAATTTCCAGTGATAATTATGTGAAATTATATGACTACTTATCACTGGAGCAATTCCAGGTGAAAGTGCTACTATCATATTTAACTTTGAAACTACCCTTGAGTATTCACTACCCGAGTACATATCCCTTATTGCTGCATATCCAACAACGCCTGCAACCCCAGCTCCTACCCCTTGTATGAAGCGAATGAGTATTAGGAGCACAATATTATCAGCTATATAACACGCAATACTTGCTAAAGTAAAAATTGTCATACCAATCAGCATTACCGGACGCCTACCATAATGATCCGATAATGGACCATAAATTAATCCAGACATCGCAAATCCAACTAAATTTAAGCTAATTGTAAGTTGTACTACACGGCCTCCTACTTCAAAATAATTGGCAATGCTTGGTAGTGCAACTGAGTACAGGTCAGTTGCCATATCGACAATTGCTACAGAAAATATCATGACAAGAGAGATGATCTTTTGTGAAAGAACTATTACCACTTAATGATTCGCTGAGCTACAGAAGTTTGATTATAATATATTTTCTTTATTAGTACATTAATTTAACTACCTGAATTGAAAGTTCCCCTTGTCATCCAAGTAGTCAACACTAGTTCTTCTTTTCTAGGTTCCCGCGTCATGTGCTGGCATTTTGGAATTTCATAAAATTGCCATAGTGGTCGAGTTTTTTTTGAGCTTAGCAAAACCATCTAAGTTGAAAAACGACACAGAAAAAGCGGGTATATAAAGATATGTCTAATGTTTATGAAGTATACTCTAGTCTTCTTAATTGTAAATGATATGTCTGTGTCCTATTGTAACAATAATTACTTCGCATTTTGCAGTGTTTACATGACATATAATGCGATAATCATCATTCTTAACCTTCTGCGCCCTTTTAAGCTATAGTGTAATGGTTCAGCAAGATTTATCTGAATTAATTGTAAAGAATTTCTTACCTGTTTCAATAAAGAATTTTAGGTGTACTGAATTTTATAACAAATGGTACAAAACTAAGTATAGTATTGTAAGACGTGACTAAAAATTAAGAAGGTATTCTAGCGGTTGATACTGGATGTATTTTTATGATAAGGGTTCAACAACTTTACATAATGTCTAATAAAAGTTAAGAAGGGCATGAATAAATCACAATTGGTCAAAAAGGTTTTCGATTCTGTGGCAAATCGCTATGACATCATGAATGATATAATGAGCCTAGGAATACACAGACTATGGAAGGATAAGATGGTAAATAGCGTGCATTTTACAAAAAACTTTCAGGTTTTAGATGTCGCTGGGGGAACCGGAGACATAGCAATAAGAATAGTAAGAAGAGAGCCGAGTGTTCAGGTTACAGTATGTGATATAAATCAAAACATGCTAAGTAGAGGACGTAATAAAGCCATAAACTCAAATCAGCTTAATTTTAATTGGGTGTGTGCAAATGCAGAAAGTTTGCCATTTGAAAACTCTGAGTTCGACTGTTGCACAATAGCTTTTGGTATTCGAAACGTTTCCAATCGTAAAAAAGCTTTAAGTGAGATACACAGAGTACTAAAACCCAATGGACAATTTATCTGCTTGGAATTTGCTCCTATGCACTATAAAAATGAGATATTTACCAAACTTTATGACTTATACTCATTCAAAGTAATTCCTAAAATCGGCAACATAGTTGCTAAAGACAAAAGTTCTTATAAGTATTTAGTAAGAAGCATTAGAGAGTTTCCAGTTCAGACTGACTTCAAAATGGAAATTGAAGAGGTGGGCTTTAAGAATGTTAAATTTCATAATATGAGCTATGGAATAGTGGCGTTGCACACTGGAACAAAGTAAATATTAAACTTTGGTATAGAACACTGGATTATTATCTCATCCTTCCAGTAGTTTTTTGTTAACTATAAGCTTCATTCTCATCTATTTGGCAAGCCCTGTAATTGCACAGCGTCTTTCTTTACTACGAGATTACTTTATACGGAGCCACATAGTTTATATAGTTTTATCGCTGATTACCTTAGTGGCATTTTCTTTTCTTAATACAAAAACCATACTTAACCTCTCATTTGCAAATTCTACTTTATTTATTATTTTAATAGTAGCCGTGTTAGTACTTGGTATAGAGACAAAAGGAGCAAAACGATGGTTACATATCGTCAAAATTTCAGTTTAACCTTCTAAGTTTGTAAGACCATTTTTTCTGTTGTTATAGTTAGTATCTTTGCCAGTGGAATAAAGTTTAAAATATACATGTCATCATAATATTCATGCTAGTCTTCACGTTGTAATTTTGCAACCTGATTTCAGCATGTCTATGCTTTTAGTGTATTCTTCTATTGGTCAAATATTTATTGCATGTGTACCACTTTTATACTTCCCATGTATAGCAGGAATAGTCACAACTGGAATTACAACAGCCTACTTATGTTTTCACATATAAAGCAAAGGATTTACAGCTTTCTCCTTTTCACACAGCACAATAATTTTCAAGTTATAAAGTCATTAGAAGCATTCAAAAAAGGTCAGTTAACTGGTGTCGGGCCTGATGAAGGCAACTTAAGGATCTTTCTCCCTGATTGTCACGCAGATTTTGTATTTTCTGTTTTAGCAGAGGAGTTTGGTTTGATTATGTGTTTAGCCACATTGATGTTATTCGGCATCATTTCTGCTCGCTTGCTTTACGTTGCATATAAAGGAAATGAACTATCTAATCTGCTGGTAATTTTGGATATCCCAATTCAATTTATTACATAATTTATAATAAACATAGAGGTAACGTTGAACGTTGTTTTAACCACTGGCATAACTTTGCCGCTACTTAGCTACGGCGGTTCTTCTTTTTTATCTTCGAGCATCGCACTTGGCATAATGCTGTCTTTAGTAGAAACCAGACTATCATATAAAATCTTCGTGAGTGTATTTCTTTTTTAAAAGACACGCTATGGACTAGTTCCTTTATACTATACCTTTCCTCTTTCTCCTGAAACCAAAATCCATATACTTAACTTCAGAAACTTCAAAATAAGATGCGATCTAATATCAAGCAATTATTTTATTACATAAAACCTAATCTGCATTATTTCATCATAGCTTTTATTGCAGTTTTATCTTCAGCTTTAACGATTCTCCTTTTTGGCAGAGGCTTGAGTAACATAATTGATTCTGGTGCAGAGCACAATTTTATCACTAAGCTATTAGTTACTATATTTATAGTTTTAGCCATTTCTCTCACTGCATTTATTAGGTTGTATTTCATTGGGATTGGCAGCGAGAAAGTTATTGCAAGAATAAGATATGACTTATATGGCAATATTACTGATTTGCAACCAAGTTTCTTTGAGAATACAAGTGTTCAAGATGTCATCTCAGCACTAATTACTGATACCTCTGTGCTGCAATCAATAATGAATAGCAGCTTACTAACCATATTACGAAATTTTATAATTTTGATTGGTAGTGTTGCCATGCTACTATATACAAACCTACATTTAACTACATATGCTGCTGCAATAATACCAACGCTACTTATTATCATGACTTCACTTGGGAAGAAAGTGCGCAATTATGCACGCTTTGCTCAGAATAAGCTAAGTGAGCTTGCATCATTTAGTGAAGAAAATTTCAGGTCTATAGTAACTATCAAATCATTTGTATTGGAAGAAAATGAAAAAATCCATTTTAAGGAGCATCTAGACTCAGTGTCAAAATCATATGTAAAATTAGTATTTTTGCGCGCTATTTTAGTAACCTTGGTTATCGCGTGTGTGATAGGCTCACTAGTAGTTTTGCTCTTTTTCGGTATTAAAGAAGTCTTAAGTAATAATATAACTGTTGGAGAACTATCTTCATTTGTGTTTTACTCAGCACTTGCAGCAGGAACTGTAAACAATTTGAGTGATAACATCAGTGATCTACAGCGAGGCTTTGGAATAGTAGAGCGTTTATTTGAATTTAAAAATATGAAAAGCTCTATAATGGATGTCGATAATCCTATAAAAATTTGTGGCATTAAAAAAGGAATTTCCTTTAATGGCATAACATTTTTTTATGAATCTCGACCTGATAAGCCAGCGCTAGATAATATATCATTTTCTATAGAGGCAGGCCAAGCAGTATCAATCGTTGGCCCATCTGGCAGTGGTAAGAGCACCATTTTAAAGCTTCTGCTCCGTTTTCATGATCCAAGCAAAGGCAGTATTACTATCGATGGGTATAACGTTAAATCAATTGCTTTAAGTAACCTTAGATCATTGTTTGGTTTGGTGCCACAAGATCATATTATATTTTCGTGTTCAATAATGGAAAATATACTGTATGGCAAACCAGGTGCTGAATATGAGGAAGTGAGGCAAGCAGCTATCAGTGCTTATGCAATGGAGTTTATTGAAAAGCTACCTGATAAATTTGACACATTTGTAGGAAAAAGAGGATTAAAACTTTCCGAAGGACAAAAGCAACGCATTATAATAGCAAGGGCCGTACTAAAAAATCCCCAGATTTTGATACTGGATGAAGCAACTTCTGCTCTTGATTATAAAAGTGAAAACCTTGTACAAAAGGCACTGAGCAAACTAATGCAAAATAGAACAACAATCATGATTACACATAGGTTATCAACCGCACTCAAAACTGACAAGGTTATAGTACTCAATCATGGGAAGGTAGAAGAAATAGGAACTCATGACTCTTTAATGAATAAAGGTGGATTGTATGCGAAATTAATGAAAATATAGTAGGCATGACCTATTAAAGTACCATACAAATCAAAAAAAATTCAAATCATACTGTCGTCAATTAGATAGATATTCTAAATTTAGAGTAAAATTATTAAAATATTAACTATTTTAACTTATAATAACTTAATATTACTTTTTAAAAGACTATTATGATTTATACTCATGTTTTTTTACTAAGACAATAATGTATGACTTCTTACTTACCATTACCAGTTTTTTTCAATGCATACATCTTGTACGCCTACGTATACACCTTATGCTATTAACTCATGTCATAATTACTATGACATATCTCACAATCCTTGTGATGTATTATGATTTCTTTACTAAAAGATTGTTTTAAACCACTTAACACACATGTAGTGCTGCTTTAGCATATGTGTCCTAAGTCCTTCTAAGAGCGTATGGGCATTATTTGAATAATGTCCACTAATCCTATATTTCTCTTAATTAAAGAAATTTCATGAGCAAGAGCTATCTACATGACAACTTCACCCACAACTCATTTTAGCAACACAGAAGTCTTATCATTTTTTTGCAACAAAACCTCTGAATTCCAATATCTGCTACTTATGCAATGGCTGGTTTGCCTACAATTGTTAATGCGGCATAAACAAATCTTCTAGCTATGAAGTGACTTTGCTAAGCATATATTGCTTAGCTGCATCACTATCAATATCGTATTTTAAAACATATTGCAAATTAATGATCTCAGATATGCTAATTTAGTCTTTATGTTATAAAATTATTAATTATTTTGTTCTATAATAATCTAATAGTTATTTTTTTAAGGATTTTTATGACTTGTTATTCAGTTTTACAACTATACGATGCTTATTCCCATGATATAGATAAACCTTATTTCTCAGATTGTAAACCATTATACATATTTGATAGATTTGATAATAGGCCTTACTTTGATAGGGACTGCATGACCACGCAAAAATTTTCCCTTGTAGGCGATTACCACATTCATAATTTACACACGTCTACCAAACATCATCATATTCCATTCCAAGGTGATCATAACCCATATTTCAAACATTATTGTAATCCATATCACAGTAATCATCATGATATAGCATGGTGTCATGCTCACGACTCTGGTAACACAGTAGTGCTAAATATACTACCATATTGAACTGGAGGTGGAAGTGGAAAAATAGGAACTAGGATAATAGAAGTTGCAGGAACTGAAGGAGTACCTGATGGCCTAGATGCTGCAGCATTTGGTTCTAGTGCAGATGCACTTTTAGGATAATAAATTGTTGTAGGTAATTGTAGCGAAGGTGATAAAAGACGTAAAAAGTGCGTAGAGAATCGGAAGTGAGCAATATTATATTATGATTACAAATAGCGTTGACTTAATATGATAAATAGAATATAAGAAAAAGAAGGGATGTTCACTATGTACATCTGTCTATCAACTTATAACCTTTATAGCTCATTTGATTATGGTCTTTCTTGCCTTTCCTACTAGTACTGTTAATTTGAGATAAAGTTTTCATTATATAGAAGGTTTTTATGCCAGAAAATGATGAGAATTTAGAAACTACAGTAGAAGAAAGCAGCGAAGAGGAAACCTCTTTAAGCACCA
>NZ_NJBR02000058.1:0-7731 GCF_002204235.2 Wolbachia endosymbiont of Wuchereria bancrofti | reverse complement strand
TTGAACTTTCTATTAAGTTACTGAATTCTGGGCCAGAGTTTGTGAGTGTTGTATAGGCTGAGCTAATGCTGGCTATAAAGTCTGTATTACTTAAGTTAAGACATCACTACTGATAAGATAGTGAATATTAATATATAAATTGTAAAAAATGTAAAGACAGAGTGAACCTCATCACTTTCTAGGAAGTTTCACCATCAAATTTCACTATATCGCTTATATCATGGTTTAATAAAAGGCGAAACCGGTTTTCTATAGACCTTAGAAAAACGATCAAATGGAAGATTTTTATGCTATCACTGGGGCAGAGACACTGCATCCACCAACAAAGGTTAGAAAAAAAACTAAGACTAAAGTAAAGCCCAACCTACATAATTACAAGTTGTATAGCCAGTTGATGTAATAAAAGAGGTGATGGTAAATGTGCTGCATCTAAATGATAATGATACTTCTAAATCAACATTTTTATATAACCAAGAGCAAGTGAATAAAGATGAAACAATAGCTACCTCAATAAAATAGGAAGCCTGTTCGTCATGACAAATGTCTAACCGCCTTATGATCTTTAAATAGCTTAGAAAGAGGTAGACAATTCAAATCATAAAAATAATTGTTATGACTTCTAGTAAGGGATCATTATAGTACCCTATGGAATAGTTATAATTAGCAAACCTACCAGTTAATATAGCAGACATAGTAAAATTAGGCCATAATATATTGTCGTATAGCATGAATCACTTACACTTTGCGTGCGTTCGGTAACCTTCTCTTTATAGCATTTTTAAGTATTCAGAATAGAGTAGATTGTTTAGGCTCAGAACTTTAAATATAGGAAAAAACTCAATTCCTATAATAATTAGGACGAAATGTCTATCAACATCATTAAATACAGTTGCTCCTGTAGTTGTAATACCAGATATCATTTCAAACAATGAATCGGCATAGCTGCTCAGATTATCAAGATAAAATAGAGTAGCTCCAAACAGAAAGAAAGCAATCTAGGTACAGTTGGTAATCGCAAAACTACTGGCATTTCATACAATCTACTTAAATTACCTAATAAAATAAAAATTTTGCGCCAGATGTGCAAGTAGTTATAAACCTAGCCAGAAGTTTTCCATTAGTAGCCCAGATACTTATTAGTAATAGCAGGAATAACCATCGTTAAGCTAAGCAGTAATAGGAGTATCCTAACAATAAATGCAATTGAACACAAAGTTTACAAGTGCTGATGATTTTCTAGAACAAAAGGTATTACACTATATCATGAACTTTTGCTAAAACTCTCTTTATATCTTCATTCGAAAGTGGAATCAGACCGAGCCTGGATAGGTATCCACCTTCAGTACTGATTGAATCTATAACTTCTCTAATGAATTCTCTTAGTCCATCAACGGTATTTAAGTGTTCTTTCTTTATGTAAAGGTATAGAGGCCTTGCTAATATATATTTTCCCGATGATATATTTTCATAAGTTGGCTCAATTCCTGCAATCGTGCTCCCTTGTATCTTATCTTGGTTCCTTATTAAAAAGCTGAAACTAAATATTCCTAAGGCATTCTTGTTACTTTTCAATTTTTGTATTACTATGTTCTCATTGATTCCAACTTCTATATACTTTCCATCATCTCTTATATTACTGCATGCTTTCCTTCTTTCTTCTGGATCCTTGTAACTTTCTTTAAAAATCCTTGAATTCATGCATGAGTATTGATCAATCATAATAAAATTAACCAAAGTTTCGTATGTGCCTGTATTCTGATGTGGACCATAAATTTCAATTCCCGTTTTTGGTAAGGTTTGATTTACATCAGACCAAAACTTCTTGTTATTTTTTACTAGCTTACCATTCTCTTGAGAATATGCAGATAAAGTTTCGAATAAATCCTTTTTTGTAAAATCAAATTTATGGCTTTGATTTGAATTTGCAACGACAATTCCATCATAGCCAATAATGACCTCTACTACTTCATTAACTTTATTCCTTTTACATAGCTCTATTTCTGCCTCTTTTATAGGACGAGATGAAGTGGCAATATCTGGCGTATTTTCTCCTATTCCTGAACAAAACATTTTAAATCCCGGCCCGCTTCCTATTGATTCTACAACCGGAGTCTTAAAGGAGAACATACGATTAAAGTCCTCAGCTATAAATGAGATAAAAGGAAAAACGGTTGAAGACCCAACAATTCTGACATATTTCCTTGCATTAGCATTTGACAGTGGGATAAGTACTGTAAATACAAAAATTAAGAGAAAGCTTCTAAACATTGTTTTCAATTAAGAACATAAACCTATAGTTATTATAATAAAAAGACCAAACTGAAAAGCCTTAATTTTCTCTTAACGACTGATAATTCATTGGAAAAAATACTGTAGTCCTTTGAAGGGTTAGGTGTGAAAGAAACACAAAAGTTGGAGCAGGATTTTTATAGCGTAATCTTTTCAGCTATTTAATAAAAAGAGCGTAGCTAAACCGAGAAATATAAGAGCTGAAAGAATATCAGTTGTTGCTGATGTTAGAATTGAAGAAGAAACTGCAGGATCAGATTTTAAACGGTGAAGCATTATAGGAATGAAAGTTCCGATAAACGTTGCAATGATTGACATCATAACCATAGAAGCCACAAAAATTATCTCTACTTTGAAACTATGAAATCTTATTGCCAATACTATCAATGAAATAGTAGATAAAATTATCCCATTTATAAGACCTATGAAAAATTCTTTTATCAGTATTCTGTTTGCATTTTGCTCAGTCAAATATTTTGTTGCAATTGCCCTAATGGTTAGCGTTACTGTTTGGGATCCAGCGTTTCCACTCATTGATGTAATTATTGGCATAACTATTGGTAGCACTACAAAACTTTTTATTATATCATCGAAGAAGCCAACTACTACAGAACATATTGTTGCAGCTAAGAGATTAAATAATAACCAGGGTAGCCTTTGAATTATAGTTTTATGTATAGGAGCATTTATATCGGCTTTAGACGACACACCACTTATTTTGAGTACATCTTCTTCTGTTTCTTGTTGAACAACTTTTATTACATCCTCAATCAAGATCACACCAATGATTTTACCACGCTTATTTACTACTGGAGCTGATAATAGAGAATAATCTTTAAATACTCTTGCTACTTCCTCTTGATCTACTCCGGTTTTAATAATCTTTATGTCTTGACTCATTATCTCTTTTATTATTGTTTCTCCTGAGTGAGATATTACCTTGTTCAAATTAACACTACCTATAGGCTCTAATTTTGAGTCAATAATAAAGATCTGATGAAATTTTTCTGGTATTTTTTTATAACTGCGCAAAAATTCTGTTAATTGGTTTATCGTCCAATAATATGGAGCTATAACCATATCTTTATGTATCAATCTTCCTGCACTTTCCTCTGGATACGATAATAATTCCTCTACTGATTTTTGAGTTTCGTTGGGCAGGTATTTAAGTATGTTTTCTATGGATTTTCTGTCCAAATCTTTCACTATGGCTACTATATCTTCCACATCGAGGAGTGTTAGTAACTTTGCCGCATTTTCTATTCCCAATGTTTCTATGATCTCCACTTGTAAGTCTGGTACTACATGCACTAGAGCATTACTTAATGAATATTGATCGAGGACACTAACTAACTGCTCTCTGTGATCACTGATTGAGGTGGATAAAAAATAGGCTAGCTGAACGCTATCTATTGTTTTTATAATATTATGAATGTTTTCTAGTTTCTGATTATTGAGTGACTCTATCAAGCTATCAATAGCCTTTTTATCTAAATCATAGTGAAATTTTGTCTCAACACTCATTATTTTACCTTATTTTCTAACAAACGTATATGCTTGATTCCTTTAAACATTAGAGTATAATAAGATTGTTTTAAATTAACTATTATATGGTTAAATTTCTATTTTGTGTACTGTTATTGCTGTTAATAATAAATATATTAAAATCTAAAGCATAATGAAAGCTTATCTAGAGATCCTTGAGTATTTTCAGAACTTAGATAAAAGTATTTCTGTTATCAGGAGGTGTCTTTGACGTAGAAAAACTAAAATTGCGCCTCGAAAAGTTGGAGTCTCAGACTGTGGATGGTAGCCTATGGCAAGACAACCAAAAGGCACAAGAAGTTTTAAAAGAATATTCTAAAATTAAGAATGATGTAGAGTCGTTTTCAAAGCTAGAAAGTGATTATAATGATGCTATCAGTTTAATGAAATCTGCTATTGATGAAAACGATGAAGAGTTTTTCTCTGAAGTTGAAAATGAATTAGTAAAACTAGAGAAATTAATCAAGCGTAAAGAAACAAATTTCCTATTTACTGATGAAGCGGATAATAATGATTGCTTCTTAGAAATCCACTCAGGGGCTGGTGGAACAGAGAGCAATGATTGGGCTGAAATATTGATGCGCATGTATATAAGGTGGGCAGAGATTTATCACAATTTTAAAGTTGAAGTTGTAGAAAAATTAGAAGGAGACTCAATTGGTATAAAATCTGCAACAATAAAAATCATCGGAGAGAAGGCATACGGATGGGCAAAAAGCGAAAGCGGCATTCACAGACTTGTTAGAATATCACCATTTGATGCAAACAGTAAACGTCATACCAGTTTTGCAAGCATAGGAGTGACTCCAGTGATAGAGGATTCAATTGATATTGCTGTGGATGAGGGAACTCTAAAGATTGACACTTACCGCGCTTCAGGGGCAGGCGGCCAGCACGTGAACAAAACTGAAAGTGCGGTGCGTGTTACACATATTCCAACAGGTGTTATAGTTCAGTGCCAAAATAACCGTTCTCAGCATCAGAATAAAAATGAGGCATTAAAATTACTTAAAGGGCGTTTATACCAAATTGAACTGGAGAAAAAAGAGCAGAAAATGGCTGAAGAGTACGGCAAAAAATGCGGCATAGGCTGGGGCAATCAAATCAGGTCATACGTTATGCATCCGTATCAAATGGTAAAGGATTTAAGAACCGGATATGAAGTGGGGAACATAAATTCCATCTTTGATGGCAATATAGACTGTTTCATAGTTAATGTGCTCACTAATAAAAATTAGGAATTTTACCTAGATAATGACAAAGTATTATATAGTTAGCATCTTATATTTAATTTTTTGCACTATATGTACCTTATGTCTTCACAACATTTCTAGGTTTTTACCTATATAAGTTAAAACTCGCTTATACTTATAAAGCGTTTAGAACAGTATAATATGCTAATTTGCAGGATTAGAGAGTAAATACTATCTACCACGGTATATCTTTTGCCTTTTTTTTGCCTAGTAAATTTCTAAAACATTTATGACTAAAGGTTAGTTGCAATAAAAAACAACTGAGTCGCGATTATTAAGTATTTAAAACATAAAAAAACGCCAATGTTTTTAAATAGATATTAACCAGGGTTTCTTTTGCCTTTTTTTATTTAGTTAAAAATTTAACTAATTTTATCATGATGCTTATCTTCCATTCATTCAAGTAGCGTAACAATTCACCAACGACAGAGTTTCAAGCTTTCCTCTCAAAAAAATGAATTGACTTTTTTTGCCGTAATCTACGATAATTAAAACATTATTTAAAAAGGGGTGACAATGGAATATGAACAGTGGAAAGAAATATTAAGTGCAATCGATAAGGAAACAGATTTAAGTAAAGATAACGTAATTGTAAAAATAAAAGAGAAGTTAAAAGCACTAGATTCAAGTACATATGAAGAGTGGAAGGAAACTAATTTTGATGTAAATCACTTATTTGCAGTAAAATATGGATTATTGCATTTAGCTGTTCACAATAATCTAAAAAATGTGGTGAATGCTTTATTTGGGGTAGGAGGAATTGATGTTAATGCAGTGGACAAAGATAAACATACTTCTTTACATTTGGCTGTTGAGAAGGGTCATATTGGTATAGTGAATAGTCTGTTAGGAGTAAAAGCAGATGTCAATGTAGAAGATGAAAATGGAAAGACTCCTTTGTACACAGCTGTTCAATTTGGTTGTAAAGGGGAAATAGGAGTTCTAATCGGAAAAATGATGATAGGAGCTCTGATAAGAGCAGGAGCAAATGTTAATGCAGAAGATAAAGATAAATGCACTCCTTTACACTTTGCTGCTCGATGTGGCCATAAAGAGATAGTACAAACTCTAATAGGAGCAGGAGCAAATGTTAATGCAGCAAATGAAGATAAACGCACTCCTTCACATATAGCTACTCAGTTCTGTCGTAAAGAGATAGTAAAAGTCCTAGTAGAAGCAGGAGCAGATGTTCGTGCAGCAGATAAATATGGAATAACTCCTTTACATTTTGCTGACGGTGCAGAGACAGTAAAAACTTTAATAGGAGCGGGAGCAAATGTTAATGCAATAGATAAAGGTAAGTGTAATCCTTTACATATGGCTACTCGATGTAGCTGTGAAGGGGTAATTAAGACTTTAATAGGAAAAAGAGCAGATCTTTTGTCAAAGAATAATGATAGTAAAATTCCGAGCGATTTTAACAAAAGTCACTATATAATTCGGCGTGTGAAATCACTTTGGTCTGAAGAGAGGATGAAGCGACTTGACCAACAGAGTAAAGTGTCTTTTGTTGTTTTTGGTTTAACAATATTATTTGGTACTGCTACAGCAACAACGCTTTTTGTAACTGAAACAATCGCATGCGGTCCATATCCTATAATAGGAACAGTAGTTATAGTTGCAGCGGCAGCATGGGCGGTGTCTTGTGCTACGGCTAAAATATTAGAACCTAGTACTAAAATAGATGAAATGAAAGCAGTACAAGTAGATGAAAATATGCAGAAAGCACCTTCTTAACTTGAGCATATAGTTATAAAGCCTCACTATTACTAAAAGCTTGTCTCTAGAGTTATATTCTATCTTTTTTGTGTGCCGCTGTGTTGCTCTATGGACAATATGCCACCATTGTCAAAGAGCAAAATTTATGCAAGAGTTCACTTTCTCTCAAAAGTTTCATTGCTTGCTCCTTGTTAGCTCCAGTGCATTCATTAAAACCACATTACAAGTCTATACCACCCTCTTTAACAAGGCCACACTTGCAAGCCAAAGCTAGAAGCAAAACCTTCTGTTTGATCAGGGAGATTTCCAGCAATGATTCCTTTATAGCAACACTTTGGTCATTTGCGGTTGGTTCATATCACCCCTTTACTGTCCTTTATATCATCATTTACAATCCTTGCTATAACAGTCTGATCTATAACTCGTTTATCTTTCATCTCTTGAGATATTACTTTTATATCTGATTGATCCTAATCTGCGTCATTCTGTTGCCCTATAATTTATCAACTTCAGATTTGATATAATACGCGGAACTAAAACCATAGCAGCAACAATATAGATGAAGATTTTGCTACAATTTTTGCTGTTTTAGCTAACTTAGAATTGCCCTCTTTAATACTGACAGCATCCAAAAAAAGGTAGACACACACAATCGATGCTATTGTTACAGCAGTGGGTACGATAATTGGAATAAGCAAAAAAGCATTAATTAAATTTTTCCCAAAATTAGTTGGTTTAGCACTATTATTCAATGATGTAGGAATTGCTATTGCCAAGCAAAACTTTTCTTTAAATGCTTCATAGTCAGTCTTAATATCTGTTTCTATTTAGTTTTGTTCCTGCTTAGGTGAGTCATTGCATTTTATAGTATAAATTTCCTGTGCTTAACGGTAAAACTGTTAGCAATACATCGCTTATATCAGTG